>DAOVRZ010000030.1:0-48710 GCA_030627905.1 Halanaerobiales bacterium | reverse complement strand
GCCCTCCATATCCTAGCTTCATATTTTCTACTGCTGCATATTGTCTTTTATCTTTTTCTGTTAACGTATCATAATGTTTTTTCATCACTGCTTCTACTTCTACGGGATAATAATTTGCTAATTTCATTTTAGACATCCTTTTCTTTTTTTAAAAAGTATACAGCATTTTTCTTAATTTGTAAAGTTAATTTTTGGAATCGTGGAAATTATTATTTGTACATCCCTTAGTTTGTTAGATTGCTCTGCTTCTTGGGATGATAGATTAAAAATGAGTGCCATCCAATGAAAAACTGCGATCCAGGAAATTAAGATTCTTATTTGTTTTCTATTTTAGCATTTATTTTCTATTCCTCTTCAGTTATGACAATCTTGTTCTTTGTGTCTCCATCATTTACAGATACTTCATCATAACCATTTGGATTATTAACTTGCCATTTCCAGGCATCACGGCACATTTCTTCAATATCTTTCTCAGCAACCCATCCAAGTCCATTCTTTGCCTTTGTAGGATCTGCATGGCATTTATCGATATCTCCAGATCTTCTATCAGTTAAGACATATGGAATCTTCCGTCCTATAGCTTTTTCAAAATTTTTAACTACATCGAGTACACTATATCCAACACCTGTCCCAAGGTTATAAGCCTCTACTCCATTTGTTGTCATAATTTTTTCCAATGATCTTAAATGTCCTTTAGCAAGATCGACAACATGAATATAGTCTCTAACACCTGTTCCATCATGAGTATCATAATCATTTCCGAAGACACTTAACTTGTTCCTTTTTCCAACAGCCACTTGGGTAATATAAGGCATTAAATTATTCGGTATGCCATTTGGGTCTTCACCAATTCTACCACTCTCATGAGCCCCAATAGGGTTAAAATACCTAAGTAACGCAATGCTCCAATCATTGTTGGAAATATAAAGATCATTTAGAATTTCTTCTATCATCAACTTTGTGCGCCCGTAAGGGTTTGTAGCACTAAGTGAAGATTCCTCAGAAATTGGTACACATTCTGGCTTTCCATATACTGTAGCAGAAGAGCTAAATACCATTTTAGTCACATCATATTTCTGCATTACTTCACAGAGTATCAAAGTTCCAGTAATATTATTATAATAATAGCGAAGTGGAATTTCTACTGATTCCCCTACTGCCTTTAATCCTGCAAAATGAATTACAGCATCAATCTTGTTCACAGCAAATACTTTTTCTAACTCTTTTTTATCTAAAATATCTACCTCATAGAACTTCAATGCCTTACCAGTTATTTCTTTTATTCGTTTTAAGCATTCTGGCTTACTATTAGAAAAATTATCCACAATGATAATCTCATGCCCTGCATTCATTAGTTCAACACATGTATGGCTCCCAATATAGCCTGCACCACCAGTTATTAATATAGACATATATATCCTCCATTTTCAGAAAACTTTTATCTTTATTTTAAGCAGTATCTTTTTTAAACTTTCTTTTAAGTGTATTAACTATAGTTTCTACATCTTCTATTTTCATAAAGTAAATGATTATAAAATATATTAATACACCTATACCTATAGCAACTATAAGTGCTGAGTTAGCACTTATATTATTAAGCAATGTATTATACGTAATTTTTGAAATTATACCCATAACCAATGAAGCGCATAGGATTTTTATAAAAGAAATGATTATGTTCTTCAAACCGAATGAGCCTATTTTTGCCCTTAGACTGATGAATAGTAGCAGACTACAGAATATAGCCGAAATACTCGTTGCTAATGCAAGACCACCTATTCCCAAAAACTTGGACAAAATAATATTTAAAACAATATTCATAACCATAGCTATAGCAGCATTAATCATAGGTGTCTTCGTATCTTGCAGGGAATAAAACGCCCTTGACAATACTTCTCTAAGTCCAAATCCAACCATCCCAATAGCGTAAAAAAATAAGGCATAAGAAGTCATGGATATTGCATTAGAATCAAATGCTCCTCTGCCAAATAATAAACTAACTACTGGTTCTGTAAATACCATAGCTCCAATTGTAGCTGGTATGACTAATAAGTTAATGCCGCCTATAGCCTCTGATACTGACTTTTTAAGCCCTACTATATCATCTTCTGCTGCCATTTTAGATATCATAGGGTACATAGCTGTAGATATAGATAAAACAAAAATACCTTGGATAAATGCATTTAATCTGTTAGCATAGTTAAGAGCAGATATACCCCCTATTGCAATTTGAGAGGCCAAAGTTCTATCAACAAGTACATTTATTTGATTTACAGACACTCCAATTATTACAGGTAACGCGATATGGGCCATGCGTTTTATATGTTTGTCCTCTATATCAAGTATGAATTTATACTTATATCCTTTTTTATATATAAAAGGCAATAGAAGAAATAGCTGAGAAGCGATACCTATAACACTCCCTATAGCAAGAATTATTACATCTGTATTTGAACTTAGAAATATTGATAATATTATAAAGAAATTAAGAGGGAATCCAACTAATGCTGGTATAGCATAACTACCCTTAAGCTGAAGAAATCCCTTAAATATATACATAAGCCCTGTAAAATATATCCCCCATAAGCTTATTCGTGTAAATTGCACTGCTAATGCTAAGGTTTCTCCTTCAAAGCCTGATGCAAATAATTTTACAATTTGCTCAGTAAATAAAAGCCCCATAGTAACTATAATTGTACATATTACCAACAATATATTTATAAGATTATTAGTATACCTATTTCCTTCTTTCTCTCCATAATTTTGTTCTATCTTACTATACATAGGTATATATCCCGTAGATATACCTATTCCTACAATACCAAATATTGCCATGGGTATTGTTAAAGATATTAAATAAGCATCACTTACGTTAGATGCTCCATAAAAATATGATAAAGTTATATCTCTGGTAAATCCAATTATCTTAGATAAAATGGTTATTATCATTAAAATCAGTGCTGTTTTTTTCATTAAGTTTACTCCATTACAGTTTATTCTTTAATATGACATGGACATAATGTTAACAGAATAATTCTTTTATTTTGTATCAGTATATTTAGATTAGAGATACCTTAAAATGCTAGTTTAATATCCATTTATAATTTAATACACTACAAACCATTATTTTTATTAAAGTTCGTAAGCCCTTAATATAATTTCCATAGCTTTTTTGCCTTCTTTTCCGTCAATCAATGGCTCAGTATTATTATTTATAGCATCTATAAAGTTTTTATAAAGTGGTGTATGCCCTTTACCATATACGCTGTCTATTTCTGCACTTTCATCTTCTTTATCATAGTCTTTTTCGTCAGCAAACTGCCATGTCTTAATCTCGTTAACAGCTAATCCACCTATTACTGCAGTTCCTTTTTCTCCAAATATACTTAAGGTTTCTTCTAAGTTTTTAGGATATACACAAGCACTTCCTTCTACTATACCAATAGAACCATTTTTAAATCTAATAAGTATAACTCCAAAATCTTCCATTTCTATATCTCTTAAAAAGGTATCTCTCTCTGCATGAATTCTTTCAACTTCTGATCCCATCATCCACTGCAGAAGATCTATATTGTGAATACACTGATTCATCAGTGTTCCACCATCTAATTCCTTAGTTCCTCTCCACGATGCTTGTTTATAATAATTATCATCCCTTGTCCATAAAATCCTAGCAGTTCCATTTATAAGTTTTCCAAATCTACCTTCTTCGATAGCTCTTCTTAATTTTTGAATTGGTGGATTAAATCTATTCTGATGAGATACACATACTTTTTTGTTTTTTACTTTTGCTAAAGCAATAATATTATCAGCATCTTTTACAGATAATGACATTGGTTTTTCAATAAGTACATGTGTATCTTTGTTTAAACAGTCTATAGCATGTTTTGAATGATAGCCACTTTCTGTCGCGATAGTTACCACGTCAATATCCTCATTTTCTAACATTATCATGTAATCTGTATAAACCTTTATATCAACTTTTTCTATTGCACTTTCATATTGATTTTTTTTTTAACAGCTTTATCTTCTTCTATATCACATACTGCTACTAACTCTGTTTCTTCTTTATTATCAATCAATGCTTCTATATGTTTATATGAAATTCTTCCACAACCTAATAAGGCAAACTTTAATTTTGACATTTATTTCACTCCTATAGTAACTCTATATTTTCTCTATTCTTAACATTTTTCATAGCATTCTTAGTATCAAATATACATTTTGAATTAGCTTGTACAAAATCATAATCAACAGTAGTATGAGCTGATGTAATTACAACCAAGTCCGCATCCTGAAGCAATTCTTTATTAAATTCTTTTATGCATGTTTTTGATTTTCCATTGAACTTATATTCATCTACAAATGGGTCGTAAAAATCTACAATACAACCTTCTCTTTCAAAGTTTTCTATAACCTTTAAAGCAGGGCTTTCTCTATAGTCATCTATATCTTGTTTATAAGCTACTCCTAATATCAAAATCTTTGACCCATTAAGAGGTTTTTTGAATTTATTTAATATCTTAGTACTTCTTTCTAATACATACTCTGGCATATAATTATTTATTTCTCCTGATGTTTCAATTAGTCTAGTATGGTATTCATATTCTCTTGCTTTCCAAGTAAGGTAGTATGGATCTAACGGAATACAGTGACCACCTAAGCCTGGACCTGGATAAAATGCTTGAAATCCATACGGTTTAGTTTTAGCAGCTTCTATAACTTCCCAAACATTAATACCCATTTTATTACATATTATTGCCATTTCATTAGCTAGACCAATGTTTATATTTCTATATGTGTTTTCTAGTATTTTCTCCATTTCTGCTACCTTTGGCGATGATACCTCAAAAATATCACCATCAAGTACATTTCTATACATTGCTGCTGCTATTTCTGTTGCATCTTTTCCTAGCCCGCCTACCACCTTAGGAGTATTTTTAGTTTTATAAATTAAATTGCCTGGATCAACTCTTTCAGGCGAAAAGGCTAAATAGAAATCTTCACCACATTTTAGTCCAGATCCTTCTTCTAAAATTGGAAGAAGCAATTCTTCTGTTGTTCCAGGATAAGTAGTACTTTCAAGAACAACAATGGAACCTTTTTTTAGAAATTTTGAAATTTCTTCAGTAGATGTTTTAACGTAACTGATATCAGGTTGTTGGTATTCATCAAGTGGTGTAGGTACACATATAGCTATAAAGTCAACGTCTCTTACTATTGAAAAATCTGTTGTAGCATATAGTAACCCTTGTTTTACAATATCTTCAAGTTCAGAATCAACTACATCACCTATATAGTTATGACCTTCATTCACCAACTTTACTTTTGACTCTTGCACATCAAAACCAATTGTTTTATAGCCTGCCTTAGCTTTTTCTACAGCAAGTGGTAACCCTACATAACCTAGTCCTATAACTGCTACTATAGCAGATTTATCTTGGATTTTCCTTAAAAGATTATTTTTAATTATATGTGTATTGTTCATATTCTCTACTCCTTTGGGCTTAGATTTTCATTTATCATCTCGTATTCTTTATTGCATGATTTACATATATATTTATCTTCTATATTTTTCAATCTATTTCCGCACTTGCATACATAACCTATTATTCTAGCTGGATTACCTATTACCAATGCATAATCTGGAACATTTTTAGTAACTACAGTACCTGCTCCAATAAAGGCATATCTTCCTATATCATTACCACAAACTATAGTAACATTTGCGCCAATGGATGCTCCTTTTTTTACTACTGTTTTTCTATACTCATTTTTTCTTTCTATAAAGCTTCTTGGATTAATTACATTGGTAAAAACACAAGAAGGGCCTAAAAATACATCATCTTCACATATTACTCCTGTATATACAGATACATTATTTTGTACCTTTACATTGTTTCCTAAAATAACACTAGGGGAGATCACAACATTTTGTCCAATATTACATTTTTCGCCTATAATCGAATTTTCCATTATATGAGAAAAATGCCATATTTTAGTATCTGTTCCTACTTCACAAGGTTCATCTATATAGCTTGATTCATGAACGAAATACTTTTTTACATTCATCTTATTCACCAAACTTTTTAAAGTTTTCTACTATGTGTTCTTTTTCTTCATCAGTTAGTTCTGCAAACATAGGAATTGCAAATGTTCTTTTAGAAAGATACTCTGCGTTAGGAAAAACACCTTCTTTATATCTTAAGTTTAAATAAGCTTTTTGAAGATGCAGAGGAACAGGATAGTAAATTCCTGTAGCTACTCCATTTTCTTTTAGATAGTCTACTAGCTCTTCTCTTTTTTCTGATTGAAGTATATACATATGATATACATGTTTTGTATTTTCATCTTCATAAGGAGTAACCAGGTCAGTATTTGCTAATTTTTCATTATAAAAGTTAGCATTTTCTCTTCTCCTATTATTCCAGCCATCAAGTAAAGGAAGTTTTACTCTTAATATAGCTGCTTGAATTTCATCTAGTCTTGAATTGTGTCCGATAAGGTAATTATAGTATTTTAATGGGTTATAGACTGTATTATCTGTAGTTATAACCTCTTCAACTTCTTCAGTTATGTTATTTAAAATGTTAAATGCTTTTATGCCATTTTCTCCGCTTCCATGTGTTCTTAAGCCTCTGCATATGATTGCTAAACTATCATCACTAGTTACTATTATTCCCCCATCTCCAGCACAACCAAGATTTTTAGTAGGAAAAAATGAAAAGCAAGCTATATCTCCTAAAGTTCCAACTTTTCTACCTTTATACTCTCCCCCTACTGCTTGGCATGCATCTTCTATAACCTTCAATTTATATCTTTTAGCTATCTCGTTTATTTCATCCATATCTGCACTTTCTCCAAAGATGTGTACAGGCATGATTGCTTTAGTCTTTGAAGTTATTTTTTCTTCTATTTTGGAAGGGTCAATATTAAATGTATCCAATCTTACATCTACAAATACAGGGATAGCCCCTACAGCAGATATGCTTTCTGCTGTAGCAAAAAATGTAAAAGGAGTAGTAATTACTTCATCGCCTTCATCAATTCCTAAAGCTTTGAGGGCTATTATTAAAGCATCAGTGCCATTTGCTACAGATATAGAGTGTTTTGTTCCAATATATTCAGCGAATTCATTTTCGAATTTTGTCACATTTTCACCCATAATATATTTTGCAGATGATAGTATATCTAAAACCTTACTATCTGTAATATCTTTAATAGTCTCATATTGTTTTTTTAGATTTATTAATGGTATTTGCAAAATTTCCACCATCTTTCACATTTAGTCTTGTCTCCAAGAATTATTTCTTCGAATTTAAGTTTTTTACTTAAAACATCGTTTCTATAAGATCATCTTTCAAAACTTATAAATACTGTTTCTTCACGATTAGAATAAATGCCTTTTAAAAACATCCGTATTTATAATAAAATATCAAATACACATTTAATTCTCACCTTCAAAACCATCTACTACACCTAAAATTCAAAATTATTTTGTCCAAAGATCAATCAAATACTCTAAAAACCTTTTAATATTATGATTTTTTATGGTTTCATTCATAGCTTTTTCCGCCTTAGTATCTAACTCCCTCTCATTTTCAATTAGATTGATTATGGCATCAGCTAAACAAGTTTTGTTGGGTTTAATAAGCTTGGAGTATTTTTCATTTACAATTTTTCTTGTGTCTCCAACATCCGTTGCAATTATTGCATTTTTCGTGCCTATAGCCTCTAACAGTGATTGCGAGGGATAATTTTCATGTTGTTGTAAAGAAACGAATATTTTAGACTTTTTTAATACCCTTGAAGTATCCCCCTTATCAAACACAATTAAATCTGATAGATTTTTTTTAGTAACGTAAGACTCTAAATCATTCTTTAAAGGGCCATCACCAAAAATATAATATTTCCATGATAATGCTTTTGAAAATTTTCTTACATTAACAATCTCGTTGATTGTTTCCAAATACAGCAGAGGATTCTTATCTCTAATTAACCTCCCGGAAAAAACTATAATATCTTTTTTATCAGATGGAGAAAATTTATCATAATCTGTAAAAGAACATGGAGTACAGAATATTTTTTTGCTCTTTAGTTTAATATTTGAATATAAAGAATCAATATAATCAGAACAACTTAACAACAATTTATAAATTAACTTATCAGAAAACTTTAAGTTAATATCATAAGCAAATAAATAACTTGCTATAGTAGATACTACTTTTACATTATATTTCTTCCTTTTAAAAAATAGAAAAAAATATAATAAAAATAAAGTTTTCTGTATTAAAACCAAATGTACAACTTTAGGTTTCTCTTCAATTATAGTCCTAATTGCAAATAGAGAAAACCAAAAAAAGTTAAATCTACTTCTATCTTTATAAAGTTTTATTTTATCAGAATTAGAGATTAAATTCAGTTCTTTAGCTGATTCGTATAAGCCACTATTAATAACTAATTCAACACTTATATCTTGTCTATTGCTCATTTTAGTGAATACTCTCAAAAATCTTCTTTCTGCACCGCCTCCTCCATGAAGTGATTTTACATTCATAATTAAGAAAACTCGCATACTTTATCTCCTTTAATCAGATTAGGATTATTAATTATAACCACTACAATCCCTAAAATAATCCAAAATACATCAAACCCATTAAGAACTCTCGATGGTACATTTGTCCATAAAAAGAAAGTTGTTAAGTTTATTGCTGCAACACTCCCAATAATGTACTCCGTGGAGGTATTCCGAAAACGAATAATTATTCGTAGCAATTTAATTAATGCATATATATAAATACCTAAAGTAAATAAAATTCCCGCTACCCCAAATTCTACAGCTATTTCCATTAGCAAAGAATGTGGGTTAATTGAAATACCACGTTTTATCATACCAAATGTTGTAGCTTGTCCAGCACCAACTCCAATAATTGTATCTGTAAAGATCGAAAAATAAATCGATAAAATCTCTATTCTATCAAGTGGTATAATACTCTTTTGTAAGCTAAATCTACTTATTTTACGAAAAATATACTCATATTCCAAGAATTTATTTAGAAGAATTCCAGGAGATATTACTGTTAGTAATACAGGTAAAATCAATATTTTCTTCCTATGTTTTTTGTCAAGAATTACATAAGATAAAGTCAAATTAAGTGCCAAAGTTATATAAGCTCCAATAGATCCTGTTGAAATTATTAAAATTGTATTGATAATCATTGATAACAAATACTTTATTCTCCCCTTTTTTTCACTCATAAATTTAATAAAGATGAAAGGTGCTATTAGACTCAAAAAAACACCATAATCATTTTGATTAAAGAACAATCCTAAAGGAACTTTGTTTATTGATTGAGTATAATTGTAAATATTTGCATATTTTAGATGGATTCCAAAAATCACTTCAAAACAACCTAAAATAATATTTAAAAACCAATAAAAAGTCACTATTTTTTTTATCCAATTAAAATCTTTATTCCTCTGAATTATAAATATAATTACAAAACCTTGAAAAATATAATACATATATTTAATTCCACTTACCAAATGGAAACTATCAAAAATTATATAGGGAAAAAAACCTAAAATACAAATTAACAAAAATATAAAAAAACTTTTTTTTGTAAAAGGGATTGTACCTTTTATCATCAAAATAGTAATATAAATTAACATAAACAAGTTTGATACCTTTAAAAAAGAATTATGATTAAAAGATAGATAAATACCGAATAAAATTGATATAATTAAAATTGTTTCTATTTTTTTTAATTTCATAGTTATTCTCCTAATTACTAACTAGTTTATTATAAATAGCATTCAATCTTTTTGAATTTAAATCTACACAAAATTTATTTTTAACTGTCTCTCGAAGTAAATATGGATCAAAATTCTCGTAGGAAGTCATAGCTATCTCCATTTTTTTATATAAATCCGATACATTCTCAGTTTCAAACAAATAACCATTAATTTCATTATTAATTATTTCTGGAATTCCACCAACACTTGCTCCAATAACTAATTTTCCCATTGCTAAAGCTTCAATCAACACTGTACCTAAGCCTTCTCTATGGCTTGGTAACACTAAAATATCGTGGTCTGCTAACACGTCAGGAAGTTTATCATTTTCAACTGCACCTAAAAAAGATATCTGTTCTAAATTTAACTCATTACAAATTCTTTTCAATACTCTTAGTTGATCACCAGTTCCACAAAATGTAAGTTTACATTCGTATCCTTTTGCTATCAATTTCGAAAATGCATTTATTAAATCATTGATTCCTTTAGATTGAAGCAAATTGCCTACAAAAATAAACCCTATCTTAGTAGTCTTTTTATTTTTATTTTCATTATTAATTATATTAAACTTTGAAAGATCTATACCCGTATACAGAACTTCTACTCTTGTCTCCGGATTTTTATCATTTATAACTTTCTTTAATCCATTAGAAACCGCCAATATAGAATCAGCGTTTTTAAATATATAATTGCTAATTTCTTTCATTTGATTGTTTAAATTTGAATAATACATTATATCACTTCCATGAACAGTAACAACACTTTTAATTCCTTTTTCTGTACATGCTCTTACCGCAGCATAACCAGTATGAACTGCACCATGTGCATGTACAATATCATAATTCGTATCACTAAGTATTTTTTTAAATTTTTTATATAGCATTTTACACATTGAAGAAGTGTTTAAGTTTCTAGGGAGCGTAAACACTTTAATTAAAGATACTCTTACACCATCATATAAATACTCTCCAACAAGATTCTCATATTTTAAGTATTTTCTATTTACAAATTTCAATATCTTAGGTGCAAAAGGAATAACTCTTATTACATCTATCGTAACATTTTGATTACTTCTCTTAATTGCTTTTACCTGTTGATGGATAAAGATTCCACCATAAGGGTCATTATCCGAGGGATAAGATGGGGCTAAAATTAGTATTTTCATTAAATCACTCCTCCCAATTTATTTTAATTAAACAGATAATTTGAGTAAACCTCTTCCATTTCTTTTATAACATTATCGATCATATACTTTTTCACAATTTCAGTATTCTTTCTCCCAAGTTTCTGTCTTAGTTTTTCTGAACTATAAAGTTTCTCAATTGCTTTTGTAAAACCACCAATATCATCAATTCCAACAACATACCCATTCTCATCAACACTTACTAAATCACGATTTCCCCTACAATCCGTAACAACAAGAGGCAAGCCAGTTGCCATTGCTTCCATAACATTTACTGGTAATCCCTCACGTTTTGATGATGCAACAGCAACATCAGATATTTTTAAAAGACTTTCAATATCTTTACGAAAGCCTAAGAATTCAACATTTTTAACTAAATCTAGCTTAATAACTTGTTCTTTGTATTGTTTTGCTAAAATTCCATTCCCCGCAAGCAAAAGTTTTACAGGAATCCCGCTATTTCTGAGTGAATTCACTACTTTTATAAGCATATTCTGATTTTTATTTTGGTTTAGTTCAGCTGCATAGAATAAAATGAAATTTTCGTTACTATATCCATATTTCTTTCTCAATTCATTTTTTGCTTTAATAGTTTGAGGTGAAAATTTATATAAATCAATTCCAACACCATGCACTTTAAATACTGAATTTGATTTTCTTAATTTCATTTTATTAGCTGAATCATAGTCTTCTTTATTAATAGTAATTAGTCCATCAGTCCATTTTGCAGCCATTTTTTCCATGAAATAATATATAATCCAATTTTTTAATGTCGCTCCTTTAAAAAAATGAAATCCATGTGCAGTATATAATATTTTCAAGTTAGAGATATTTCTACATGCAAATCTACTTAAAAAGGATGCTATAGGGGTGTGGGTATGTACTAGATTATATTCTTCCGACAGAACTAATCTTTGTATTTTTTTATACGCTACATAATTCTCTTTCTTTAAAGGAGATCGTTGAAATTCTATATTATGCACTTTACATTCAAGGCTTAATAGTTCAGAATTTATTTCTCTTACAATATTACAAGCAACGTCAACTTCATGTCCTTGCTCAATTAGAAATTTTATATGTGGAATTAGGAATGCATTAATAGTGTTTGATACTGTGGTAACATATAAAATTTTCATCTTAGTTCTCTTCCCTTTTAAAACTATTTCTGTATCCACTTAATTTTTTGGTCACTATCTCAACGCCTTCTTTGCTTAAATTGCTACTACAAGGCACATTAATCAAATTCTTCTCATAAAACTCAGCCTTTTCTAACTGATAACATTGACTATTCAAATATGGCTTCTGCTTATGAATCAATCCCCATAGTGGTCTTGTCTGAATATAATTATCTTTCAACTTACTAAGCAGTTCATCCCTATCCATACCATACTTCTCTTTATCAACAATAATCGAATAAAACCAATGATTAGCTCTTGTATCTGCTCTAAATGGTAGCAATGTAAGCCCTTCAATACTTTCTACAGCTGCTTTATAAAGGGTATAGTTTTTTATCTTTGTTTCTATAAAGCTCTCAAGTCTATCTATTTGATCTGTCCCAAATGCTGCTTGAATATTAGTCATTCTATAGTTATAACCAACTTCATCATGTATAAAATATAGTGGATTAGTTTTGGCTTGTGCACCTAGGAATGATACTTTTTCGAGCAATTGTTGATATTTTGAAACAATCATACCACCTCCACCCGTAGTTATAATCTTATTAGCATTAAATGAATAAACGCCAATATCACCAATTGTTCCACAGTGTTTTCCAACATACTTACCTTCTAAATAATATGATCCTAAAGCTTCAGTCGCATCTTCAATAACTTTCAAATTATATTTATCTCTAAGCTTAATAAGTTTTTCCATATTTAGTGGATTCCCAAAAACATGAACAGCAAGAATTGCTTTAATTTGCATTCCAGTCAACTTATTAATTACCTTTCCATGCATAAAATCACATTTTGTTTCTAAAAATTCTTCAAGTTTAGCCATATCCATATTTAATGTTTCATCACAGTCCATAAATACAGGTTCTGCACCCATGTATCTAACTGGATTTACTGCTGCAATAAAAGTAAGTGTTGGCACAATCACTTCATCTCCAGCCTCAACACCTAAAGCTCTTAGTGCTAAATGAAGACCAGCTGTCCCACTTTGAGTAGCCACTGCTCTTTCTACCCCAACATATTTAGCAATCTTTTCTTCAAAATCTTTTACAAATCTTGCACCAGCACCAGTTGAAACCCATCCTGTCTCAATTGTTTCTTTTACATTTTCTAATATGTCTAGTGATAAATTTGGTACGGATAATGGAATCATTTTAGAATTACTCATAAATTACACCTTCTATCTCTTTAGTTATAAATCTCTTTTTATAGTCAATGTATCATGTTTCATCATGTAAACATTTTCTTCATAGTTACCTATTTGAGGTTCATTTACTATTCCTTCTAAATTATTGATTATATATTTAGGGAAATTGCAACCACATTCATATGCTAGTGGATATCCTCCACCAAATCTTGGATTAATCTCTGAAATATAATACTCTCCATTAATATCAAATACATCTACATCTATTGGACCTATTAAACCTGCTTTAATTACTAAGTCTCCAATTATTCTAAATAACTTTTCTGGTTTTATTGACCTTGCTTTATCTGTTTCCCCAGCTCTCATAGCAATTTTTTCTTTAATAAACATAGATACTACTTTTCTAGATATTATGTCTACATAAACATCTACACCCAGTTCTTGTCCACTTAAAAATTCTTGTATTATCATATCTTCTGAGGATTTAAATATAAATTTTGCTTCTTCCATGTTCCTTGCCTTACTTATATTCAAACTAGCACTACCTTTTTGTGGCTTTATGAATACTGGAAAGTATAACTCTCCATTATCTATTGCACTTTCAAAATCTGAAAAAGAGTTATAGGTCTTAGCAAATTTAAAACTATTGTCCTGACAAAATGTGGCTGTAGAATACTTGTCTAGCCAAAGTTCACATACCTCATACGGGGAAACAAAAGTAGTAACACCTACCTCTTTAAATTCTTCAGTATACTTAGCCAACAAAGAGAGTTCCGGGTCAATAAGTGATAAAACAGCGGTGATTTTTTCTTCTCTACATATATTTTTAATAATATTTATATAGTCTGGATTATCAATACGAGGCACTATGAAATGCTTGTCTGCAATATATAGAGCTGGAGCTAGACTGCTGCAATCTGTTGCAATAAGATTACCTGTACCACCTAATTCCTTTTTAAAATATTCAAGAAGTCGAGTTCTCCTACCAACACTTGTGATTAAAATATTTATGTTTTCTTTCATTTTTTTCTCCTTTGCTGCCATTCAGTCTTAAGTATGCTAAAAACCACATAGTCTTTTAATTTTCCCTTATGATACTTATGCTGTCTAAGTATACCTTCCTTAAACAATCCATTTTTTTCATATAAATGCTGAGCACGAACATTTCCTATGTCTGTGTATAAATATATTCTGTTTAAGTTCAATTCCCCAAAAGAATACTCGAGGGAAAGTTGCAGAGCTTCACTTCCTAAATTTCTTCCCCAATAAGCTTTATTCCCTATTGCTATATATAACTCTGCTTTAAGATTTCTGAAATCAATCCCTACAATCCCAAGCATACCTATTGGTTCTTTTGTTTTGTTATCTACTATAACAAAATGTCTTTTCATATCATCAGTAACTACTCTTTGGAACCATGCCTGAGTTTTTGCCAATGATACTGGTCCATCTATGGTTATACCAGAACTAATTTCATCATCATTCATCCACTCTACACGATATGGTAAATCTTCACGTTCAAGAAGTCTAAGAAAGATATTCTCTCCTTTAAGCATCTGCTACACCACCTTTTAATCGTTATGTCTTACTTTGCTTTAATTCACTTATGATTTTTCACTTGCCTCAGTAGATTTTTGTGAGGCATATACATTCTTTCTCTTTAAAACCACCCATACAGACATAAAAGATATATACAGATCAAAAACAATACTCATTCTTTCAACGTATTCTAAATCTAATTCTATCCGTTCATCCCATGTACTACTATTCCTCAAAATAATTTGAGCATATCCACTAATGCCTGGTTTAACAGTAAATCTTCGTTTCTGCTCATTTGTGTATTCTTCATATCTTCTTGGATGATAGGGCACAGGTGGTCTTGGTCCAATAATACTCATCTCACCTTTTAAAATATTTATTATCTGAGGTATTTCATCTAAGCTAGTTTTACGAAGTATGTTTCCAATTTTAGTTATTCTAGGATCACCCTCATCAGTACGGAGTCCAGAACCCATATTGATTGCTCCATTTACCATAGTCCGGAACTTAAATATTTTGAACATCTTGCCATTTTGTCCTAGTCTATCTTGTAAAAAGAATACCGGCCCTTTCGATTCAATTTTTATTAAAAGTGCAATTATTAATAATAGCGGCGAAATTACAATTACTCCTACTAAATCTAAAATAAAGTCCAATAAACATTTAATGTAATAATATTTCTTCATTTAACCACCTAATTTCAATATATATTTAAATCACTGACTATACTCCATGCTACAAATATCTACAATCACTTTCAAATATAGTGATACCAACACTTACAAGAATTTAAACACATATTTTCTATCAAAAATCCGTCTCATTCACTCTACACAACCATTGAAAGCACTATCTCTCAATTATCTAAACTTACCAAAACCTAGATTTCTACCTTCGCTAACAGCTTTGATAAATCCATTTTATGATGAGTAACTAGTAGTACATTAAACATATTAATATATATCCTTTTATCGTTCATTTTATTAATTGTTATCCATACGGAAATAACTAATAAGAAAGTATCCTACTTACTAATATTATATGTTATATTATTGAATTATCAATAATCACTTTAAACCTTAACAACTTATAGATCAACTATATAACTTTTTTCTCATTACCCAAATCATCTTCATCATGTAACTTTGAAGGCTTAAATGTAGCAACTAATTTTACTAAAGTCTGTACCAAATATTTAGGAAAAGATGAATTAACTGCTTGCTCCATTTGTTCTAAGCTTTTTTTAAGTAAAATAAAATCAAATTCATCTAACTTAGCAATAAGTATTCGTTCATGTTTAGTAGCCACGGTACCTTCTTTATCTGATAAAAGCTCTTCATAGAGTTTCTCACCTGGACGTAATCCAGTAATCTTAATCTCAATATCTTCATCAACTTTTAAACCTGAAAGCTCAATAATATCTTTAGCTAAATCAATTATTTTAACTGGTTTACCCATGTCCAATACAAATACTTCTCCACCATTCCCCAAAGCACCTGCTTGAATAACTAATTGACTTGCTTCAGGAATAGTCATAAAGAAACGATTGATCTCAGGATGGGTCACTGTAACTGGTCCACCTTGAGCAATTTGCTTTTTAAATAAAGGAATAACACTACCCCGACTCCCTAAAACATTTCCAAATCTCACTGCTACAAATTTTGTCTTACTCTTCTTACTCATATCCTGAATAATCATCTCAGCTACTCGTTTCGTAGCCCCCATTATATTGGTAGGGTTAACTGCCTTATCTGTAGATATCATCACAAAGCGTCCCACACCATACTCATCTGCAACCATTGCTACATTTCGTGTACCAAATATATTATTTTTTACAGCTTCCTCAGAATTGAACTCCATTAAAGGTACATGTTTATGTGCTGCAGCATGAAAAACAACATCTGGTTTATATCTTTTAAAAACCTGTCGTAACTTAACTATATCTCGTACACTCCCTATTATAGGAACAATATCTAAATGTTTATATTTATCTTTCATTTCCAAATCAATATCATAAACATTATTTTCACTTATATCAAAAACAATCAATTTTTCAGGATTAAACTTTGCTACCTGTCTACAAATTTCTGAGCCAATCGATCCTCCACCACCAGTGATTAACACCTTCTTACCAGTGAGATATGCCGCTATCTCTTCCATATCTATCTTTACAGGCTCACGACCCAAGAGATCTTCTACTCGAACCTCGCGGATTTGATTTAAACTCACACCACCAGTGATAATCTCATAAACCCCAGGCAGAATTCTCACAGTCACATCGTTATTATTACATAGCTGATGAATCTCTCTAATCTCTTTACCAGATGCTGATGGAATTGCAATAATCACTTCATCCACATCAAAACGTTCGATGATATACGGAATTTCTCTTCTACTCCCTAATACACGTACACCATGAATCTCTAAATTATACTTTGCAGGATCATCATCTATAAGACCAACTATTTTTGTATTCAATTCTCTATGTTTCATGTATTCTTTTAAAACCATTTCTCCAGCATCCCCAGCCCCAATAATCAATACTTTTCTTGGATCTGAACTTATAACCTTAAGATTTATCGATTCTCGCCACATTCTCAATATAAATCTTGAACCACCCATCAACATGATGGTAAACATCCAGTCCATAAGGATTATACTCCGAGGAAAAGATAATCCAAAAAAGAACACATAACCCACAAAGAGCACACTTCCTAAAGTAACTCCCTGAAAAATAGAAACCAACTCATGTAAGTTTGCATAACGCCAAACCTTTTTATAGAGATTATTAAAAACAAAAGACGCAATCTTAAAAGCAGTAATTGGAATAATCAAAGGGCCGTAAATTTTTAAAAATTCCGTTGGAAGAATCCCCTCAAAACGTAATAGAAAACTAAATAATAATGCCAATTGAATAAACATTATATCACATATCAATAGTAACAACTGTCGTCTACTTAACTTCACTTTCAACCCTCCCAACTTCTATTTAAAAGCAACTGCCTTCTTCAAACGGCTAAAAATATTAGTTTTTCTTTGCCTATACTCGACTCCATTTTTAAAAACTTCTTTCTGACTTACTACTCTTTTACCATTAGCTATAAACAACTCATTTGATAGATTTAATTTAAGTACATCTTTAGCTGCTCTCAGATGAATAGCTCTCCGACCAGGCGAATGTCCATCTGAGGCCACAAAACTCACAAGTCCCTGTTCAACAAATTCAAAAGCCAGTTTCTCAGACTTTTTCCCATTCCTCCCAAGTAGACTTGAAGCATTAACCTGTAAGAGAACATTATGCTGCAATATTTCATTAACTATCATAGGATTCTCAACAATACCTAAATTTCTCTCAGGATGTGCTATAATCGGAATATATCCACGAATATTAATCTCATATAAAAGATCAACTAAATTTGGTGAAAGCTCTCTCCCAGGAAACTCTACCAATAAGTACTTACTTTCCTTGCCCAATGAAATAACTTTGCCTTTATCAATATGTGAAATCAGTTCAGGGCAAAGGTATAACTCCATTCCAGGGTAAATCTTACACTCCCAACCAACTTCATCTATCTTCTCCTGAAGAGTTCGTACTCTCTCCAAAACCTCTTCTACCTCATATACCAACTCACCAGGAATATAGTGAGGAGTCGCAAAAATAGCCCCAACTCCTTGCTCGACTGCCTGTTGAACCATCTCAAATGACTCATCAATCGTCTTAGGCCCATCATCTATACCAGGTAAGATATGACAATGAATATCTATCAACTTATCCTGCATGACTTTCACCCTTTGAATAATAGTAGTAATAAGACTCATACCCTTTCTGAACTTGAACACGATTCAAAACAACACCCAATATCTTCGCATTCACTTTCTTCAATAAGTCCTGAGCCTTCAATACCATATTTCGCTCAGCTTGTCCAGAACCAACCACCAATATAACTCCATCTAACGCAGATGCTAGAACAGCAGCGTCAGTCACAGAGATAATCGGAGGAGCATCAATAAAAACCATATCATATATTTTCAAAAACTCTTGGATGAGATTACTCATCCTTTGAGAACCAAGTAATTCTGCAGGATTTGGTGGCATCGTTCCACATGTTATAATCTGTAGATTATTAACCTCTGTCTTTTGAATCACTTCATCCATAGATAACTTTTGATCAATCAGAAGATTAGTTATCCCTTGCATATTTGAAACATTAAAACCTTTATGCTGTACTGGTTTTCTTAAATCACAATCAATTAATAAAACCTTTTTTCCTATTTGAGCCATAGAGATAGCCATATTAGCCACAGTAGTAGATTTTCCCTCTCCCGGGCCAGAACTCGTACAAAGAATACTCCGAACCGGATCATCAGGACTCATAAACTCAAGATTCGTCCGCAATGATCTATATGCTTCCGTAATTGGTGATTTTGGGCCCAAATTAAAGATCAGTCCATCAGATCGTTTCATCAATTCCACTTCCATTCTTGATAATATAAATTATTATAATACAATTATTTGATCTTTTCCATATTAGGAATCGAGCCAATCACTGGTACCTCCAATAATCGTTCAACCTCTTCAGCAGTTTTCACCGTTGTATCAAGATATTCCATCAAAAATGTTAATCCTATACCTACAAAGATGGCTAAAAAACCTGCCATCAGAATCAACATCTTTTTATTTGGTTTAATCGGATCCACTGGCAAATATGCAGAATCAAACATATAAACATCTGATGTTAACATCGCCTCAGAAATTTTAACCTCTTCTAATCTAGTTATCAACATCATATATATTTCACCAGCAACCTTAGCAACCCGTTCTAAACGAACCAGTTCTAATTCTTTTTCTGGTAAGTCTTGTAGTTTAATTTCATTTTCTTTGATGATACGGTCAAGGCTTTCCAATTTTGCAAAGCTAGATAATCTATTTGTCTCTAATTCAATAAAACTTTGATACAATGATTGATAAATTGGATTGATACTTTCGGTCTGAGAACTTACCTCTTGCTCTACTTCCTTTTTCAAAGTTTCTATTATACTAGCTATTTGAGACTCAAGACTTAGCACATCTGGATGATTTACTGTATATTTACTCTTTAACCCAACCAGTTGACTTTCTAACTCTGTAAGTTGACCTTTATATTGCTTTAATAAAGGGTTTTTACTAAATACAGTATTGCTTATTACCCTCTCTTCTTGAGCCGCCATCTCTCGCTGAATAGCATGGATACTAGCATCAATAGATTTAAGCTCTACTTCCGCCAATGACTTAGAACTCTCGGCTTCCACTAACTTTTCTAGAGTCTGCTTAGCTTCTTCAGTAGGTAAAATTATGTTATTTTCCTGCTTATAGTTTAATAAATCCATCTCCGTATTTTCTAATTCCTTTTTGAATTCAACAACCTGTTTTTCAATAAAATCTATCGCACTAGTCATAGCCGTCTTACTTATTTTTGTATTTTCTTCTACAAAAACTTCAACCAATGTATTAACAATTTTTTTCACCTTCTCAGGCTCAGTATGTTCCATAGAAATCTCGATCATATCTGCACCAGAAACTGAACTAACTATAATCATGGAACCGAGAGTACTTGAAGATATAAACTCACCTTCTTCATCTCGTAGATCCATTTTTTGAATCACCTGATCCAGAATCCTTCTGGTTTTAAGCATCTTTATATATGTACCAGATTGATCATTGCCAAGTGAAAACATATCACCACTAAACAAGTTCTGCATCCCGTCATTCTTTTGAATCATGATTGTCGCTGATGTCTTATAAACAGGATCCATAGTATTAACGAAAAAATAAGTACCAACTACTGCTATTATGAAAAGACCTATAATAACCCATTTTTTTCGCCAAAGAATTGATATATATTCTCGCAAATCAATCTCATATTCATGGTTGTTTTCCATTACTGTACCCCCTACCAATTGACAATTAGATCATGTATAATTTTAATTCCTGCTGCATAGGTAAAAATCTTTTCCCAATTAATTGATTTAGTTTCTTCAATCTGAATTATATCACCATCTTGTAAATATATCACCTGTTCACCAGTGTTATTATCCAAATAATCTTTCAAATTAATCACTTCAATTGAATTAAAATCTGCCTTATGAATAATCTTGACCTTTTTTAAGTCACCCCGTTCTGTCGGGCCACCTGCCATAGCTAATACATCAGCTGGAGTGGTCTTTTTCTCAATCGCATATGCACCTGGTTTCTTTACTTCGCCTAGAATATATACCTCTCTGGTAGCAAAAGGTACATAAATTACATCTCCTTCTTGTAGATCATAATTTTGATAACCGCCTTCACGTAAAAGGCGTTCTACATCAATTTTGATAACTGAATCATTTCTTGTCAAACTTACTTCCTCTAGAAGAGCCACCTTTTCATCTATAGCAGCCCTAGCCAAAACTTCTAATAGTCTAGTATGTGCATCAATCTGATAAACTCCAGACCTTACTACTGCTCCTAAAACACTGACCTCAGCTATCTTAAACTCTATAACAGATATTGTCACTTGAGGTGAATTGATATATTTTGCTAAAAGAGTTTCGATCTCTGTTTGCAATTCATTTGGAGTTAAATTTTCAGCTTTTAATTCACCAGCCAATGGCACAGATATAAACCCATCTGGACGTACAATCATTCTTTTTGTTAAATCGGGATGATTCCAAACAGAAAACTCTATCATATCACCAGTAGAAAGAAGATATCTTCCCTCTTCCGCTATTACGCTAAATTGAACTAGTAAAACTATAGTTATTACAATTATCAAACTCCTCAAGATTTTTGACACTTTTTTCACTCCAATCCCACAAATTTCACGCAAATGACCTTTATTTCCTTTTTTATTTATTCGCTAAAACAAAGAAATATCCTTTGAAAAAGAAAAAAATTAAAAAATAAAAATATACTATATTTTTCCCATGCCACCAGTGACAACTTTCTTGAGTCCTGATGACCTCTCGTGAATCAAATCTTCTTACATATTTCTATAGATTTTCCCCAATTCCTTTAAAATTCGTTCATTCAATAGTAAAATACCTGTTAACAATTTGTCAATATTTCAAACTAAACTTAACATCAATCAGCGGTTCAATCAAGTCTGTCTCAACTGTAACATCAAAACAATCATAAGCACGAACTACTTTAGCCTTTCTTCTCTCTGCTTGTCCATCTAAAAGACTATACTTTGTATCATATTCAAAATCCCAACCCTCATCCAATTCATTTCTGTAATGATATGATATTTTCACCTCAAAAGATTCTTCCAATAGATAGCTATCTATTGCAGTGGTAAACTCATTCTCCCACTGATCTGTACGAAGATAACCTAGACGCAGTTTCAACTGATCACTAAGAGGCGCGACTATCCACAAGTTGGATTTGCCTTGGATACTTGTCTCTACTTTATCAATCCATGTATACATGGGTGTGAATTTCCATCCTAAACTTGTACTTCCTAGCGTATAATGATCCTGTAGTTTTGTTTGAACATAAACTTTTTTGTTAAACTCAGAATTTGCTTTTACTTTTGTTAAGCCAGCCTTTAAACTGATATCAATCCCAGCAATATTCCACAGAGGTGTACTACCTTCTATAGAAGGAATCATATCTTCAGAAGATTTTTGCTGCAGTTTCAGATTAGTCTTCCACCCTTTATGGAGATATCCGAATACCAATGTTTTTTCATCTGTTCCATCTTCCTCCCAAAGCCAGTCAGCTTTTCCGTTCAAACCTTCTTTATTCTCACGCCAGTTTAACCCTATTCCTCCTGCCCAGCCTTGATCATATTCTAGCCTACCAGAAGCTGTTATACCGTCTCCAAGCCTATAATCGCCATTTAAAACCCCATCCACGCCTCCTCTAGTACTGAGCGTTAGATTGCTTTGTAAACGTAGTGCAGGGTTTATTTGATATAAACCATTAAAACTTAATCCTATGCCCTCTTCCCTTGAATAAAACACTTTAGGAATCCAATCAGGGAACTGATAACTTCCATCACGATAGTTTAGAACCAAATCCATTGGTAGAGGAATAGTTACTTTTCCTATCATTATTTTAACTCCAGACAATTTTAACCTTTCCTTAGGAATAATCTCCACTCTTTTTGCCAGAATCAAATAATGGGGCTCTGTTTTCACGCACGCTGTAAAGGCTACTCTATCAAGATAATAATGTTGTGTCACTAAATCTAAATATAATTGCTCGCCTGTCATCCTCTTTCCTTCATACCAAAATTCAAAACCTTCTGTAGCCTTTACATATCCTTCTCCCAATTCTATCAAACCTGCATCCAATGTTTGAGTGTCTTTGGCAACAACAACACCTGAACAAATAAACAATAAGAAAAGTAAAGTGTATATAAAAATCTCTTTTTTTATCAGCATCGACAATCTCCTTTAGCATTATTATATTACTCTTTAATTCGCTAAAACCTCATCTTCTTCCTCCATGTAATTAATGGAATATAAAAAGCTGAGATAAAAAGATCATCTCAGCTTTTTGTTAAAAACGAACCTCTAATCTCGCTTGTGCTGTTTTTTCATCATCTGATTCAGTCTCTTGGGGTAAAACCCATATATACTGAAACTGAAGTGAAGTATTCTCAGCAAAATTAACATTAAGTCCTAAATCCCAGATTGATTTGACCCCATCATCTGGAATCTGATAATCCATTACCTTACTATAAACAGCTTTCAAAGAGGCCAGATCAATTAAGTTCAATTGCACCCCTGTAGAGGTTACTGCTTTTTGGTCTGTTTGATTCTCCATCTCAAAGGTAGCATTTAACTCCTTAGTCATATCATTTAACTGAAAACCTAAAACCGTTTTAGAGGAACTTGCCTTGTTTCCCTCCTCACTCATGGAAACATAATCAGCGAAAAAATTATAGAAATTTGTAGGTTGCACAGCCATTCCTAGTTGAGTAACAATAAGATCATTAGAATATCTTTCTTTTCCTATGTTCGCAATAAGCTCTGGCAACCAGACCGGCATTAGCCCAATATCCAAGAAATTCGAATCCCTAGAAATAACACCATAAGTTGCATTAAAACTAGTAAAATCAGTAGGGTTAACTGCGAGAAATACAGATTTCTGAGTTTGAACACCATCATGATCATTCAATATTTTTTTGTAATCAGCATTCAATAAAAGTCCTGGGAGTAGTTTCAATTCTAATCCTGCATTCTGTGACAGAAACTTATATTCACCTATAATTGTATCATTAACCTTCGTAAAATCATTCAGGGTATCATACCCATAAGAAATAGTAACTCCATTTAGAAGATGACTCTGAGCCTCAATAGTGTATTGCTCTAAACCCTCATTGAGTTCCTCCGCTTCAGAATTTTCCTTCTGATATAAAACAATCTCCATTAAATTTGGAGAAAACAGACTATAAGAATCGACAACCTCTCCCTTACTCACATCGAAACTATAATCCTCTTCAATACCATCCTCTGCAAGGATATGTGGTGAGATTATAAAAAGCATAAATAAAATAAACAGAAAGCTAAACCAGTTTTTTTGAATCATTTTTCTCATTCACACCACCCCTTCTACATAGAATGTCCTCTATAACTATTTCTATGTTTCTTTCAAAATTCCTCCCGAAAATAAGTAGCCAAAATATGAAAAAACCTCCGGGAATATCCCGGAGGTTAGAGTTTAACTTTTGATTAGGCTAAACTTCGATTAGAAGCTTAAGCTTAAACCAGTAGTCAGTTCTTTAGCAGTATAATCTTCAGCGTCAACTATACTATCAAAGTCAAGATAAGTGTAGTTAACTTCAGCATTTAAGTCAGTAGCAAGCTCATAACCAAAACCAACAGTATGCTTAACTACTAAACCATTTAAAGAATCGTCAGCAGCAATTTCACGGTTATCATAAACGAAACCGTAAGCTACGTCAGCTTTTTCGCTCAATACTTTTGTTACGTCAATACCCAAGTTGATGTTACTACCAGAAATAGCTTGTTCTGGAACAGCTTCGTTTTCTGGAGTTGCAGGATCATCTAAAATAGCTGCTTCAGTATAAGACTCATAACCAAAACCAGCAATTGTATCAATATTGAAACCTAATACTTCATAAGCTTCTGGGTTAACACCAGCTCCAACATATAGATAATCGCTTTCCATGAAATCTTTCTCGAAGTTAGCACTAAAGATAGAGTACTCAATACCAGCATCTAATGTTAATACTTCAGCTACTAAGTCTAAGCTAGCACCAGCAGTATAAAGATCGTTTTCATATGCAACTGCATACTCATGAACAGATAAATTTTTACCATCTACGTCATCTTTTAAACCAAATACACAGTTAGCAGTAGCAGTCATACCTTCAACAGGAAGGTCGCGACTAAAGTCAGCATAAACTCTGTTATACAAATCTAAGTCATCGTCATCTTCGTCAACATAAATGTGATCAAATAAAAGTTCCATGATCTCATTACCATCATTATCAAATTCACCAGTACCTACTAAAGTATCAAAGTCAGTGAACTGATCATAATTGAATCCTGCAGTTACATCGAAACCAAATTGAGTTGTTTGGTACTCTGCACCCAACATTGTACGGTCAGCTTCATCAGTGATAACACCTGCTTCAGTAGAAGCTAAATCCATATCAAACCAACCAGTTAAGTTACCTTTAACTAAATCAGCACCGAAACCGAAATCAGTTACAGCATAACCATTGTAACGAGCATTAACTGTAAGCATTTCATCTAATAAAGTCATGTCAGCAGCGATATCAATACCATCTTCATTAACACCACTTGGAAGGATACCATCAAACTCATCATCATTAATAGTCAAGTTACCTTCAACATTTAAAGCAGCAAAAGCTTTCTTAGCATTGATAGTGAAGTACTTACCATAGTCAGTATCATCATCATTAATATAAGTCTTGTCGATAGCTAAGTCAATGTTCAAGTCAGTATCAAACAAAGTATAAGGAACATTTAAACCAGCTACGAAATCACCACTCTCAACAACGTCATCTATTCCGAAGAACAGAGTAGCATCGAAAAGATTAAGAGCATGCTTAGCAACGAGCTTGTTAGTAATACTAGCAGGATCAATAATTGGATCATCTACTAGAGTACCAATTGCATTAGTATAGTCACCATCAGCGTTTACGAAGTATTCGAAATGACGGATCAATGCATATACATTGTCACCAACAGTAACTTCGATACCATTATATTCTGCTTCATCATCACCAAACAAATATGGTGCAAGATTTAAAAGTTGTTCACGAGCTAAAACAGCAGTGAAGTCATCACCAATAACTGTGGCAGCAATTTCACCAAGTGCTAAACCATCATTAGCAACCCAAACGAAATCATCAGTTACAGCAGCTACATCAAAGCTAACTTCTAGGTTCTCAGTAGTAACGTCGAAACCTAAACCAAGCTCATGGTTAATAGCGGAATCAGCTGCATCATAAGCAACAACATCATCATCTTCATCAACCATAGCGAAAGGATCTACATAAGCAGTAGCAACACTAATAATATTACCAAATGCATCTAGAGTTATAGCTGGATCAAGAACTGTCTTGTTAATAGTTACATCATAAGTTCCTCTCCAGTCGATAACTTCTAAAGCAGCAACGCGAACTTTAAGATCTTCAACGTCAGTAGTCAAAGTATCTAACTTAGCGCCCATAGCTTCAAGTTCGAATTTGAACTCCATAGCTAAAGCTTCAACAATTGCAGCTACTTCTACAGCTTGACCTTCAGTTAAGCTATCAGGAATAACTACTTCATTCTTACCAGCTTCTTTAGCGATTAAGCTCTTGAAGATAGCAATAACATCTTCAGCTTGACCAGCAGTAAGACCATCTTCTAAAGTCTCAACTTTGTCAGCTAAAAGAGTTCTCTCAGCATCAACTTTGTCAAGTAAACGAGCTACAACAGTAGCGATCTCGTAACGAGTCATAGCGTTTTTACCACTGAAGTTACCATCTGGGTAACCAGTAATCAGACCAGTACCAGCCAACTTATTCACAGCTTCATAAGCCCAGTGAGTTGCAGGAACATCACTAAATGGACCAGCAAATGCTGGCACTGCTAAAGCTAAAACGATAGCTAAAGCTACTAACATAGAAATTCTCTTCATTGTAATTTCCCCCTTGATTGTTTTGTAATTTTTTTGGTATTTTTGATAAACTGTAGTTCTTTTGAATCACCATATCAAGTGGAAAATTTTAGTATGAGTTTCCTTGTTTCCTCAACCAAACTTTTCTCACCGATTTAATTATCAAAGAACCAGTTTATTCAATAAAATATCATCCACAGCCATCCTCCATACGGCAATCGTAGGGCACCTCCTTTCACCGCTTAAAAACACTGTGTATGATAAACTTGATAACTTTTTTCAGTCACACTTATCAGTAATTCTATCTCTTTTCAAAATCTCCTGCCTGTCTAACACTATATACTTATTCCAGTTATAAAAGAATTATGACAGAAAGATTTCAGAAAAAATTATTACTTTAATATGAGCAACTCTTCTTTGTATTCTTCATAACTTTTTAATCTCCTGCAAAACTCTTGAAAGAATTTTTGCCAGTTTGTACACTTCAAATCTGTTTCGTTATGAAGTGTTTGGAATAGAGTCAACATAAAAGAGTATTCAATATCATTTTTTACGTCTTAATCATCAATTCTCTATAAACTTTCGAAATCCTTCTCAAATAGTGCGGGTACTATTTCCCTTTTCAGAGTGACTATTGAACTAGTATCACACATAATTATTAGCCACTGTCTAGGGCTATATTACTACTTCTCTAACTCCTCGAAAATTCCTTCTTAATTTTTAAAAAATTTACTACCTATTTCAGGCAATTCTCCCAGATAGCGTTTCAAAAGAATTACGGCTACCAGATCATCGAATGGCCTTGAAGGAGTTTGCATAGATATTGGAAGCAATCTTCTTAAACCCCTTGGAGGGTATATTTCAAAAAACAATTTTCTTCCTTCTAAAGTTGAAAACGATTCATCGATTAAAACCAGTGGATATTTAGAACCAGACAACTTCAACTTATTCTGAAACTCCTTTGAAAGAGTCCCATTGCCTAATATGATCTTCTGCAAAGCAAACTTTTCTGACCAACCCTTAAAACGCTCTATAAATTCCTCAGTGAGTACTACAGCATGGTATATAACCCTCTTAGAGGATGAATCATATATAGCTATACCTGTTTTATCTTTACCAGGATCAATTGCTAAAATCATGGTAAATTCACCACAGGGGAAACATCAAAACGTAAATTTTCAGTAGATAAAGTTTCCTGTCGCCAGATATCTCTCTTAGCCTGGATGATAATCTTTACTTTTCCATTCAAAGTTTTTATCTTCTCCACAATAAGATAAAAATCAGGAAAACTAATTTTACCAACTCCACCGCTCACATTCCTAAATAATCCCCGTTCAATCGAACGTTGACTCATTTTTTCTAAAAGTTCATTTAATTCATTTTGTACACTAGTTATATCTTTATCAGAATCAATTTCTTTTTGAATAACTATTTCATTGCTCTCATAAATTTTATAATTTGGTTCCCAAACCATTATCGCTTCTAAAAACTCTCCAGCTAAAGTATTTTTTTTCGGGAAGATTCCCACTAATATTTTCTCATTTTTTGGATCAAGTAAAGCCTCGGCAATTTGAATCAAATTAGATGGATCAAATTTCAAACTCAAACCCATCTCATCAACCTGCAACATATTTTTCTGAAGTGCTTTATTTGCACGAACTATATAATTATTCATCGCATCCAAAATCTCTTCTTGTTTCTGAAAATCAGGTATTGTCTTAAGAGATTCAAAATAAATTAAGTCATCTTTCTGATAAACAATATCTTTATTTTCATAAGCTTTTTTAACTTGTTGACCTTCTAATATTAAATAGATATTTTTTTTCGTTAAGTCCTCAGTTTGTTTAATTAATCCATTTACTTGTGATTCCAAAGTTTCAATAGCATCTTTTAATATAGGTAGCTCGTTTTCTATATTTGCTTTTTCATCTTCTAACTGAGCCTTCTGTTCATCTAATATAATAATCTTTTGATCTAGTTCAATTTTAGATTCATTAAGCTGATAATAATCATCCTGAGCTTTTACCAGACTGATCTCCATGTCCATGTAGCTGATCTCCAACTCTTGATATTCCTTTTTTTTCAAATCTAATTCAAGTTGAAGTTCTTCATTTTCAGAGTAAAACTGTTTCTTTTCTTCCTTAAGTTCCTCTAATTCAATTTGAGTATCAGTTATCTCTACTTCCTTTTCTGATACTTGTTGATTTAATCGACCTAGTTTTGCTACCATCTCTTCCATATCAAAAACAGCTGTTCGAACTCCTTCCGAGCCTATCATTAATAGAGCGATGGAAATAGTTGCAATCAAAATTCCTGTCAATATTGTTATAATAATAGATGTATATTTGGGGCGAATACCGAATATAGATAAACGCTTTTTGCCAATTTTCATTCCAATCTGATCTCCCAGATAAGCAATAAGTCCACTAACTACTATTAAAGCAAAAATCATATACAGAAGCATCCAGGTATTCACCACCTTTACAAAATCATCGACAAGCCTTATAATTTAAACTTATTCCAAGTATACCAAAAATCAAATTAGGAGTCCAGGCTCCTAACACAGGAAGGATAACCCCCGCTTGCCCGAGTGCTCCCCCAGTTGTCAATACCACATAATAAATAAATATTACAACAATACTAATACCCAATCCTATTGAAGAACCTGATCGATTAGGTTGCAAGCCTAATGGTGCTCCCACAAGAGCAAAGATCAAGCAAGAAAATGGGATAGAAAAACGTTGGTGATATTTAACAACCAACTTATCCACATTCTTACCATCTTTTTCATAAATACGAATCAAATCAGCCAATTCTTCTGCTGTCATCTCGTCAATTCTTTTCGCATTTTTACTTATCTGATTAGGAGTGCGATCAATCCTTTTCATATCATATTCTTCAAATTCTGCAATCATTACAGGTTTATCATCTTTTGGATAAGAATATGCTTTCCCATCAAAGAAAACCCATTGATCATTCAACCACTTTGCTTCTTTTGCCTGAACAGAAAAAGTCAGCCTTTTTTCCTCATAATCATAAAAATAAACTTGAGATAAAGTCATAGTATCTCCATTAAACCTATCAGCCCATAATTCATAATCAAGGCTTTTTTTCTTTTTATCAATCTGAGTAACCTTCAAATAATCCTGAGTTGTAGGTAGTGTATCCTGATACCGAAACTCTGTCACTAGTCTTCTTGTCTCAAATACTGTGAAAGGAACAACCCTCTCATTTATATAAATTGTTAATCCACTAACCAAAATTCCAACGATCAAAACAGGAATGACCATTCGATAAAAACTAACACCACCAGCTTTAAATGCTATAATCTCACTACTTCCTGACATCCTCCCAAAAGCTAATAATGTAGCCAGAAGGGTTGACATGGGAAAAGTGAGAACAATAACTCCTGGCAATTTTAGCATAAAAATCTTACCAATCAGATCAATTGGCATATCCCATTCAATCATATAGTTTGCTAGTTCAGATACCAGGCTAGAACCAATCATAATACTAGAAAATGCTGCGACACCAAATAAAAAGGGACCTATAAGTTCTGTGAGGATATACCAATCTAATCTTTTCATCACTCCCACCTCACATTGTAAACCTTTCACCAAGATAAATCTTGCGAGCAATTTCGCTATTGGCAATCTCTTCTGATGATCCGGCAATCAAAATCTTACCTTCATGCATAATATATGCACGATCAGTAATTGATAAAGTCTCACGTACACTATGATCGGTTATTAAAACACCTAGGCCCTTTTCCCTAAGATGTGCTATAATATCTTGAATATCACTAACTGCAATCGGATCCACTCCGGCAAAAGGTTCATCAAGAAGAATAAATGAAGGGTTTGTTGCCAAAGCTCTAGCTATCTCCACCCGACGTCTTTCACCACCTGAAAGGCTAGCCCCTTTTTGTTTGCGAACATGCTCAATATGAAACTCCTGTAAAAGAGATTCTAATCTCTCCTCCTGATCTTCTTTCGGACATTTGACTACTTCTAAGATAGATAAAATATTCTCTTCCACAGACATCTTTCGGAACACAGATGCTTCCTGGGGCAGATACCCAATCCCCAATCTTGCTCTTCGATGCATTGGCAACCTGGTTATATCTTTACTATCTATAAAAACCTCTCCTTGCTTAGCACGAATCAACCCTACAATCATATAAAAGGTCGTCGTCTTCCCAGCACCGTTTGGTCCTAGTAATCCTACTATTTCTCCACGGCCCACTTCAAAGGAAACATCATCTACAACCAGTCGACTTCCATATTTTTTTACTAAATTTTTTGCCAAAATCGTCATCAGAATCGCTCCTTATTTGTCACCAGTTATTTCAAGATGAGCATTTTTGACACGCATAATCCCTGTCTTAAGATCATAAGTTACAACGTTTCCCTGAATTACTTTTCCATCTCGAAAAACTTTTACATCTCCTGTCATGGTTAAAAATTCCTGCTCCAATTGTAACTCCATACTCTGCGCTGTAGCACTCATTGTTTCAATATTTAACTTTACTTGGCCTTCAATTTTTAGAAAATCTTTATCTTCTTCATAGAGTAATTTATCTCCCTGAATCTGATAATCCAAATACTTTGCTACAACATTTCCTATAAATTCGATTATATTATTTTCTGTATCAATAATCATTTCATCTCCATCAACGACAAGTTCCGCTTCTGTTTGACTGGCCGCCACTTGCCAGATTGGCAGAAATGAAAAACTCATTATGGCTATTAATAAAATTCTTACAATAACTCTTTTCTGCATCATCTTTAACCACCTTTTTTGACAATCAGCCGAGGCCGACCTTTGAAATGAATTTTAGTTAATTTAAGATCTGAACTCATCTCTTTTGCCTGAATAAAAATATCTTCAGATTGGACTGTAATCAAACCTAAAGCATGTAACTGTCCTAGATTTAAATCAATATCAACTTCACCCATAGAAATCTGATATTTATCTGTATCTAATGTAACTGGCCCCTTTAATTTAACGATTCCTCCATCATTTATCATCAAACCTTCAGGAGTCGTTAATTCATTCAAAATCTCTTCACCATCTACTAATACTGCCTCCATCCCAAGAAAGTTTATATTTCCATTTGCTTCTTCAGAAAATTTTTGAAAAGTGGTGTTCATTTTATATTGCTGATCTTCTCCATAATAAGTCAATTTTAGGTTTTTAAATTCCCTTTCAGGGATTTCCTCTATCGAAAGATCAGTTTCATACTTTTCTTCAGGTTGATTTAATTGAATCTGAATAATCTGATTAATGAAAAAAACTCCTCCGAAAATACAAACAATGATAAAGAGCAGTAAATATTTCTTATTCAAAAAAATACCTCCTCTCCTCTCTCTTATTTTCTCTATAAATCGAAGATTTCCTTTAAGTAATCTCTGGAAGGTAGGGAAAAATAATAACATATTGAAAAGGATTTTCTTATTCTCTCCAGAATACTTGATAAGAAATGAAAGGTGGGTTTTATTTTGAAAAAAATATTGTATATTATACCTTATTTGAGTATAGGTGGCACAGAAAAACACGTACTTGACCTAATTACCGGATTTGAAGATAAATATGAGCTTTTTTTACTTGCACCCCCTGGGAAGACTTCTGATCAATTCACAGCTCGAAAAGTTAAATATTACCCTTTTCCTCGCCTTGATCAAAAACTGATTTCAGGGCTAAAAACTTTTTTCGCTCAACTCAAAAAAATCTTAAAAGAAAACACCATTGATTTAATCCATATTCATGGTGCGCCTGAACTAATCATATTAGTAAAAATGATTAATCGTAAAATCCCTATCCTTTTTACAGTTCATGGATTTCATGGTCCTCGAAAAAGTTGGGATTACTTAGGGTGTGCCAAAGTCTGTAATAGATTTGCTTCCAAAGTAATTACCGTTGCAAAAGTGGAAGAAGAAATTCTCATTAAAAAAAGAATACAACCTAAGATCATTCAGACCATTCATAATGGTGTTCCTGATCCTAAAAAGCTTGAACTAAAAAAACCTTCAGATCTCAACAAGATTTCTGGCAAGCTTATCATCGGTGCGATAGCCAGATTTGAAACAACCAAAGGAATTAATTTTCTTATTGATGCTTATTCTTCAATTCAAGAAAAATATCCTTCTCTTCATTTAGTAATTGTTGGTTCTGGAAGCAAAGAAACTGAACTCAAAAATCAAGTAAATCAACTTAATCTCAATGATAAAATAACCTTTACAGGATATCAAAAAAATGTTCATGATTATCTTCATATATATGATATTTTTGTCATCCCATCTCTCCATGAAGCACATCCACTGGTCTTGATGGAAGGTATGGGACATGACAAACCAATTATCGCCACAGAAGTAGGCGGAATTCCTGAAGTAATTGAAGATGGTAAAAATGGGTTATTAGTTCCGCCATCTAACTCTAATGCTTTAGCAAAAGCCATACAAAAACTCTTGGATGATCCAATCTTAAGAAAAAATATTGGAGAAAAAGCTAGAGAAACATATAACAAAGAGTTTGCCGTTGAACGAATGCTAGAAGAAACAGAAAAAGTCTATTTATCATTATTTAGTTAAACGAAAAGCCACAGTTCGCCTGTGGCTTTTCCTCTAAAGAGTTTGAACTCTTTTCTTCAAATAACTTGCAAAATTATCCTTCAAATCAGGACGCATCAAAGCTAACTCAACTGTTGCTTCTAAAAATCCTTCCTTCTTTCCAACATCAAAGCGCTGACCTTCAAAAACATAACCGTAAACCTGCTGCTTTTTGTTTAGAATTTTTATCGCATCTGTCAATTGAATTTCATTACCTTTTCCTGGAGGTAAATTCTCCAAAATATCAAAAATATCTGGAGGTAAAATATAACGCCCTATAACCGCCAAGTTGGAGGGAGCCTCTTCAAGAGAAGGTTTCTCTATCATATCTTTTACTTGATATAGCTTATCATTTACTTTCTCAGCATCTAAGATACCATAACTAGATACATCCTCTTTTCTTACCTGGCTAACAGCTAATACCCCACTATTATTTTGCTCATAAATCTCCATCATCTGCCCGATGACAGGTTTTTCACTTACAATCACATCATCACCTAATAACACTGCAAAAGGAGCATCTTTTACATGATATTTGGCACAATGAATTGCATGGCCTAATCCTAATGGTTCCTTTTGACGCACATAGTGGATTCGCACCATATCAGAAATTTGGCGTATCTCTTTTAAGAGTTCAGTTTTTCCGTTTTTTTCTAATAAATATTCCAATTCAAAAGATTTATCAAAATGATCTTCGATAGCACGCTTATCGCGGCCAGTAATAATAATTATATCTTCAATTCCAGCTTCTACTGCTTCTTCAATAATATATTGAATCGTAGGTTTATCCACCAAAGGAAGCATCTCTTTTGGTTGAGCCTTCGTAGCGGGTAGCAAACGTGTTCCAAAACCTGCTGCTGGAATAACCGCAGTCTTTATTTTCATCAAAATCTCCCCCTTTAGTTCATTACTAGAGAATTCGGCGTTAATCTTAGCAATCCCTGCAATTTTACTCTTATTAAATATGTAATATTAAATATACAATCATAGCCCTAGTTGCTCTAAAATCAACTTGGACATACGATGAATACCACCTTTAGGGCCCATCCGTTCTATTCCGATTTTTCCCATTTTTTGATATCTTTCTTTATCATACAAAATCATTAAAAGTTCTTCTGCAACCTTTTCAGGATTAAGCTCAACAACAGAAATACTATCTCCCAATAGTTTTTTCTGAGCTTTAACAAATTTTTCGTTAAATTGAGGGCCAGCAGTCGGAAAAGCAACAAGAGGCTTACCCATACCCACAGCCTGTTCATTGGCAGTCCCAGCTAGGCCAATGAAAATTTCACTTTTCTCCAACAGATCACCAAAAGATCCTTTGGTTAATTTAACACAGATTTCGTTCTGGCTAACTAGCAAAGCCACAATCCCTTCTGCTAACATGTTTTGCTCACTCGAACGAATCATCTTCCAACCAATCTCATTCGCTTGTCGTTCTAATCGTTCTAAAGAAATTTGATTAGCAAGAGCAACCAAATACTCCATCTTATCAACCTTTAAACTTTCCAACCGTTCTATTACTTTTAAAATGTCTTTCATATTTTGATAAGCCTCATCCCTGCTTCCAGGTAAAATCCCTACTATTCTTGCATCTTCAGCAATATCAAAATTTCTTTGAAAAATTTTATAACTATCCATCATGGCATTGCCAACAAATCGAGCTGGTACATTAGATTCAGCCAATACTTTTGCCGTTTTTTCATCTCTAGGTAGAACAAGATGAGCATATTTACGCATTAAACTTTTCTCAACTCCATAGTGACCAGTAATATACTCAGATTTAGCTGTAGGTAGAAAAACCATCTGTTTCTTCACAAAAAGCCCTGCTAAAAGTACTAATAGCACATCACCAACCGAGATGACTAAATCAACTTCATTACGTACCTTTCTAAGAACCTGAATCTGATCATAGGTATGACCTAGTAAACCACCTCTAATATCTTTATAAAAATTTTTTAGATTTTGCCTCATAAATCCCCCAGTTGGCAACTTTTTCAACGGACCTAAAAGTTTCACAGGCAAATCTTTATAAGCTTTCCCATCCCCAACTATCGGTAAAACTCTCACCCATAGTCCTTGCTCTTTCTCTAATAAATCTCTTAAAAGGGCAGCCCCAATTATATCCTCACCATGCCCATTACTTAACATCAATATCGAACGAACCTTCGGCATCAGATGCCTCCTTCACTGTGTTAATTACTACCTTTTTTACTGAGCCTGATAAAGTCGATAATAATATTCTTCTTTATCAAGCAATTCATCATGAGTTCCCATCTCCACAATCTTTCCTTTATCTAAAACTACAATTAGATCCGCATTTACTACTGTAGATAATCGATGGGCAATAAGAAAAGTTGTGCGGTTTAGCATTACTTCATTTAATGCCTCTTTAACCAACAACTCTGATGCCGTATCCAAAGCCGAAGTCGCTTCATCAAGAATCAAAATCTTTGGATCAGCTAAAATTGCTCTAGCAATAGAAATCCGCTGTCTTTGACCACCTGATAAAGATTGACCCCTCTCACCTACCATCGTTTGATAACCTTCACTAAAATCTGTAATAAATTGGTGAGCATTTGCTCGTCTCGCTGCCATCTCAATCTCTTCCATCGTCGCACCTTTTTTACCATAAGCAATATTATAGGCAATAGTTCCCTTAAAAAGAATCGTCTCTTGCGGAACTATCGCAATCTGTTTTCGAAGTGATTTTATGGTCACATCCCGCAAATCAAACCCATCAATAGTAATCTTCCCTGCTATAGGATCATAAAAACGGGGGATCAAATTCACCAAAGTAGTCTTACCTGCCCCACTTTCTCCTACAAAAGCAACAACCTGGCCTGGTTTAACTTTTAAAGAAATGTCTTTTAAAACTTCTACTTCCCGATCATTATAACCCATAGTTACATGATCAAATTCAACATTTCCTTTGATAGGTGGAAGTTGAATCGGATTATCTTTCTCTATAATATATTCTTCTACATCTAAAATTTCAAAAATTCGCTCCAATGCACCAGCCGCTCTCTGCATCAGATTCAAATCACGACTAATTAAACTTAACGGTTTAATGATAATCCCTAGATAAGCAATAAAACCTACCAATTCTGCTGTTGTTAGATTCCCACGGATTACTTCCATACCTCCATACCAGAAAAAAGCAATCCCACCGATTGAAGCTAATAGTTCAATTATCGGATTCATTGTAGCCATAATCTGGACACTCTTCATGCTAGAGTTGAAATTTTTTACTAGAGCCTTATCATACTTTTTACTCTCATCACTCTCTTTAGAGAAGGCTTTGATAATTCGAATAGCTGAAAAATTTTCTTGAACAATCGTTGTTATATCCGAAATTGCAGCCTGAATTTTATTACTAACCTGGCGCATTCTGCTACCAAAATTATTGATAACCATTGCAATAAAAGGAAAGACTGCTAAAGTAAAAAGTGCAAGCTTCCAATGAATCATGAAAAGAAATGCGACCGAACCAACAACTGTCAAAGGTTGAGCAATCAAACCAGGTAATGCAAGCACCAAACTATTTTCTACTACCTGAGTATCATTGGTGATCCTGGAAATTAACTCTCCCACCTGCATTCTTTGATGAAATGCCAAAGACATATATTGTAAATGATGATAAAGCTCTTCTCTTAACTTTAAAGCCACTTTCTGACCTACTAAAGCTAACAGATACGCCTGACTATAGTAAAAAATACCTTTGATAAAAAACAAAAGAAAAAAGCCAAAGACAAGAAAGTTTAATCTGCCAATAGAAAGTCTTTCTAGAATAGATATAAATTCTTGCAAAATCAAAGGCACCATCAGATTTGCAAGTGTCATTACTAATAGGCAGAATAAACCTAAAAACAATTTACCTTTTAAAGTTTTAAAATATTGAAATAATCGTCGATATACTTTCATATTAATCACCCTAACTTATAAACTTGCATCAAATGTGTCAGATACTATATAATAAGTTTAGCTTATTAATAATTTTAGTCTTCACAATAGAAAGGAAGTTTATCATGAAACCGAAAGCAAGTGTAATCATTCCGACATTTAACCGGAAAGATATTCTTAAAAAAACTCTTCTTGCCATCACTAATCAATCTATCGCACATGTTGACTATGAAGTAATTCTAGTTGATGATGGTTCCACCGATGGTACAGATAAGATGGTACAAGCTATCAAGGCAAACCAGCTTATCCGCTATATCTATCAGCCTAATAGTGGACGAGCAATTGCTCGAAACAACGGAATCCATCATGCTAAAGGGGAAATTATTATCTTTATCGATAGTGATATAGTCGTAAATCACATCTTTGTGGAATCACATTTAAAAGAACATAAAAATCACAAAAACACTATCGTCAACGGAGTCGTCATCAATACCTCAAATTTTGAAGATCCCACATCTGAAGAACATAAAATTACTGACTATTCCCGTGCTTCCTTTGCAACAGGCAACTCTTCTGTAAGGAAAGAATTTTTGTTAAAAGCAGGTCTTTTCGATGAAGAGTTTAACCAATATGGTTGGGAAGACCTAGAATTAGGACACCGTCTTCTTGACTTAGGTTTGCAAAAAATAAAAGTAATAGATGCTATTGGATATCATTACAATCCACCAGTTTCATTAGATTATTTACCTCAAATGTTGAAAAAAGAAAAAGAACGAGGTAAGATGGCCCTTCTTTTCTATGCTAAAAATCCAACTATTCGGACACGATTAACCACTCTTTATGCCTGGCCTTTTTTTCTTTTAGAACGATTACTTAATCTAGGTGGCTGGCCAGATTGGAAAGTAACCGAAAATCTTTTGGAATTCTTGAAAAAAACCAATCGAAAACGCTTATTTCGCTTTATATCTCAATTCAAACTGATCCATGCATATTTTAATGGAATGAGAGAAGGTCTGCGCGAATCTCGGAAATAATTTTTTCTGCGGCCTTCTCTTCTTTTTTATAATTTTGTAATCGTTCTTTAACATCAAAAATTTCCTGTTCTAATACCTCCCTAATCCGTTCAGCAATCATCTTAGGAGTTAACACACCAATTAACTCAGGAAAAATCTTTTCATCTGCTGAACGATTTACTGGTGAGATAAATTTAAATTTAGGTAACAATTTTGGAATTACAATCTTACGTTTTAAGAAAGAACCCAGCAATGGAATTTGACCTATAATTCCAACTAAACCAGGTAAAGGTATTAGCTCTGGTCTATTCAATGGTAAAATAACCAAAGTAGGAATTTCCATAGCAGCCAATTCGACATTATTGGTACCTGGTAAAGATAGTGCTAGATTGCTCACTTGCATCGAATTATAAGAATTACCTTGATAGATAATAAATTTATGCTCATCTATCGTAAGGTTATAAATTCCCTCAATACCTGTATCACTAATCTTACAAGTACTATCTTGAAGCCCTTTTAAAAATTTCTGAAAATTATCTAGAGTTATAAAAGGTGCTAGAGTGATGATAATTTTCATTTTTTCTTTAAGCAGAGTTAACGATTTTAAGAAAAGTGGAACTGTTTCAACCAGTTCATGAGGTCTACTCCCAGGAAAGATGTTTATCACCTTATCATTCTCGTCGATCCCCAATCTTTGCCTGATCTCCTCCTTAGAAAAATCAGGTTTAACAGCATCCAACATCAGATCACCAACAATTCTTATCTTAGCACTGTTTATCCCTTTACTTTTTAATCGAGTTTCAACCTTCTCTGAAGGAACAAAAAAGAGACGAATCTTCTCATCATGCCCAGCATCTCGCTCACTATAAGCATAAATAGGAAAATTAAACCTCTTACCCAAAAGCGTAGCATGGCCTAAGTCTCCTCCCAAAAAAAGAACAAAACCCTCATTAGCGGGTCGAAAACCCTTGGGTTTCTTTTTGAAAATATTTTGTCTAAAAATTACATACCGTATATAATCACCAGGTCCAATCACCTGATCAACTTCTGGAAAACTTTCAACCACTGGCACTTCTCTACCACTGGCAAAAGTACAAGGAGGAATAAAAACTGTAATCTTACTATGTGGCAATTCTTTTTTGATTCTTTTAACCATAGGTTTTACCCAAGCTGATACTTCACCTGGACTATTAGTTGTAAGAATTACATCCATTCCACTATCCCCACTTTCCTAAAATTCATTTTCTTTCAAAGTAGTTATAATCAGATCAGCAACACGTTCAACCGCTCCAGTTTGACCTAATAACTGGCGAACTCTGCTTAATTCCATCTTGATTTCAGCCATCTTTGACGAATTTTCAAGAATTTCTATGGCAGCTTGAGCTAAATTAGTTGAAGTTACTTCTTTTTGTAAAAATTCCGGAACAATCTGCTTGCTTGCAATAATATTAGGTAACCCGGCAAATTGAACCTTTGCCATAAGTCTACCCAACAAATATGTACTCCTTGAAGTCTGATAAGCAATTACCATAGGCGTTCCAAAACATGCGGCTTCCAAAGTAGCCGTCCCTGATGCCACTAAAATCAATTCAGCATTATCCATTACTTCATATGATTGGCCTTCAGTAAAAATCAATGGTAAATCCTCAATGTGATCTTTCCCCATAGAATATATTATTTCTTTAAATTGAGGTGAGGCTAAAGGCATCAAAAAAATTGCTTTAGGAAACTTCTCCACAATCCTTCGAGCTGCTCCTAACATTGAAGGCAAAAGGGAGATAATCTCACCACGACGGCTTCCAGGCAACAAACCGATGATCAGATCATCTTCCTTTAATCCATATAAATTTCGGAATTCATCATGAGATAATGATGATGACACAAAATCTAATAATGGATGCCCAACAAAGGTGACCTCAGCATCATTTTTTTCATAAATTTCAGCTTCCATTGGAAAAACAGCAGCAATTTTTGCTCCCCATTTAGCCATCTTTCGAGCACGCCATTCACCCCATACCCATGCAGAAGGGCTAAAGTAATTAACTATTGGTATACCTTTTTTATGACCAATTTTAGCCATCTTCATATTAAATCCAGAATAGTCTACCAAAAATAGTAGATCTGGTTTTTCTTTATCTATAATATCTGATAACATATCGATCAATCGATTAAATTTTCGTAAATGTTTCAATGCTTCAACAAAACCAATTGTGCTAAATTGAGTCGGATCATAGCAAATATCCACACCAGCTTTGCGCATCTCTTCTCCGCCCATTCCAATAAAGGTTACATCCTGCTCTTTTTGCTGTAAAGCTTTAATTACCCGGGCAGCCTGCATATCTCCAGATACTTCACCGGCCACTACCATAATCTTTTTTGTCATCACGAGTTCACCTCATCGCATATACAACGATTCCATTTTCTTTAGCCAGTTTTAAAACTTCATCCTGTTGGATAAAAAAAGTTTGATCAGCCTCGACAACAAGACCTTTTGCTCCCACTTGAACCAGATTTTTCATTGTAGTAAGACCTATAGTAGGAATATCAAAACGATAATCTTGTTGTGGTTTGCTTACTTTACAAACCACAACTTCATGAGCTAAATCTCCACTTCTTAATATCGCCTGATCTGTTCCCTCAATCGCTTCCACTGCAATGACGGCTTTATCTTTGACCACAACAGTTTGCCCGATATCTAACCGACCAATCTCCTTCGCCATCTTAAAACCAAATTTCATATCTTCAATAAGATTATCTGTCAATTCTAATTCTGGGATTAATGAACCCTCTTGAGCAAGAAAAGAATCCATATAAGTTGTCTGGTTAATAAATTCAATCCCTTCCTGAGTAAACTCCTCAACTAAAGCTAATAAAATTGCATCATCATTTCTCTCTTTTAAATTAGCTAAAAGATTCATTAGTCGCTGATCTATTTTAAGCCCTTGATAAAGCTGAGTTTTTTGGACTTTTCCCATCATCACAGCCTGAGTAATCTGTTCATTTTTTAAAGTTTTAATAATCTGATTTAGTTGTCCCACACTTATCGAAAAATAAGAGTCTGAATACTTCTTCAAAACTTCTTCTTCCGTATCAGAGGTTATGCCAATCGTCACTAACTGAACTCCCTGTTCTTTAGTGGCCTGTGCCCAAACAACAGGCAACATTCCTTCACCAGCTATTAATCCAATCCTTTTCATCATAAACCTCTCCTAACGGACAATACCTCTAGTAGCATTTCTTAAGAAACTCAAAAAATGTTCAATATAAGGACTGGTCTTCAGTTCCTGATCCATCTTTTCTATAGCTTGAGAAATATTTAAATTCGTACGATATAGAATTTTATAGGCTCTTTTAACTTCCTGTCTGACTTCTGGGGTCACACCCTTTCTGCGCATACCAACTACATTAATACCTGCTACCTTGGCAGGATGTCCATCAACAATCACATAAGGTGGAACATCTTTTACTACTTTTGTATGAGCACCAACCATCGCCATCTTACCAATACGCACAAATTGATGAATTGCGGTTAAACCAGCAATCACAGCAGAATCTTCAACAATCACATGACCTGCTAAATTAGCAGCATTTGACATGACAATATGATTACTCAATTGACAATCATGAGCAATATGACAATAAGCCATAATTAGATTATCATTACCAATCCGAGTTTCACCTCCACCACCTTCAGTGCCAAGGTTAATTGTCACATATTCTCGAATGGTATTATTATCGCCAATAAAAAGATAACTCTTTTCACCATGATATTTTTTATCCTGAGGTTCCAATCCAATAGACGCCCCAGGATAAATTGAATTGTTGCAACCGATCTTAGTCCAACCATCTATAACAACATGAGGGCCAATTTTTGTATTCGGACCAATTTCTACATTTGGGCCAATAATTGTATAAGGCCCAATCTCTACATCTTTTGCTAATTTAGCACCCGGATGAATAATTGCCGTTTCATGAATTTTAGCTATATGAAGAATTTTCTCTCTCGCCTGTACTGCTTTCGCCATTTTTGTTCCCCCTCATTTTGTTAGCCTTCCACTATTGTAAACATTAATTCTCCTTCAGCAACAACATCACCATTTACCAAAGCCTTACATTTAACTTTTGCCATCTTTCTTCTAAATTTAATCATCTCAGATTCAATTCGCAGTTGGTCACCAGCCGTAACAGGTTTACGAAATCTAACATTATCAATTCCTGCAAAATAGGGTATTTTATTCTTAGCATTTTCACTATCCAATAACATAAAACCACTAATTTGTGCCATTGCTTCTACAATTAAAACTCCAGGCATAACTGGATGTCCTGGATAATGCCCTTGAAAAAATGGCTCATTTATGGTTACATTCTTAATGCCTACTACTCGAACTTCTTTTTCCACTTCTAAAATTCGGTCAACTAATAAAAAAGGATACCTATGTGGCAGAATTTCTAAAATATTCTTAATATCTAACATTCGTTTACCCCCTATTTTGTGAAAAAATCAATTGTGATAGATTAGCATTTAAACTATGACCTGACTTGATGCCAATAAAATGTCCTTGAACACGACCATTTACTGCTAAATCTCCTACCATATCTAAAATTTTATGTCTTACAAATTCATTAGAAAACCTTAAAGAATTTATTATTTTATCATCACCAATTAAAACTGCATTCTCTAAACTTCCACCAAGAGCAAGACCTCGCTTATGGAGAGTTTCCACTTCTCTTTGAAATCCAAAAGTCCGAGCTGATGCAATCTCTTTTTCAAATATTTCATTAGTAATCATATAATCTGCATACTGAGTACCAATTACTTGATGTGTATATGACAAAGTATAACTAATCCTAAATCCGTCATATGGTAATGCAACCAAAGTTGCATCATTTTCTTTAACAAATAATGGTTCTCTAATTTGAAGCATTTTTATAGAACCTTCTTGTTCTACTATGCCTCCACCTTTTAACAAATTCATAAAAACAATAGCACTACCATCTGTAACGGGGGGTTCTTCCGAATCGATCTCAATCTCTAAATTATCAATACCTGTCATTGAGATAGCAGCCATTAAATGCTCAATAGTATGAATAACTAGATTACTTTCTATTGAACCAATTGAAGTACATCTTTTGGTTGAAATAATATTATTAGGTGTTACTTTGATAATTGGTTGACCGGGTAAATCAATTCGTCGAAAACTAATTCCTGTATTTAAAGAAGCAGGACGACAGGTGATTGTCACATCCTTCCCTGTATGCAACGAAATTCCTGTATAGCTAACAGGTTTGACCAGTGTTTGCTGTATCTTTGCTTGTTCCACGGCTTTTCCCCCTTACTCTCTTCCGGTAGGATATCATACTAATATTCAATAAATTTATACATTGTTCCTGCTAAAGTTTCCATTTTTTTAAGAGATTTTAAATTTAATAATTAATGATATTCAATCATTTCTTTATATCGTCTACCAACCCAAGATTGAGGATTTTTAAAAATTATTTCTGGTCTCCCTTCCTCAACAATCACACCTTGATCCATCAAGACAATTCTATCTGCAACACGACGAGCAAAAGCAACTTCGTGAGTTACAATAACCAATGATTTACCCCGCTGCCGAGTTAGATCTTCCATAACTTTTAATACTTCACCAACTAAGATTGGATCAAGAGAGGCCGTAGGTTCATCCATCAAAACCAAATCCGGGTCTAAAGCTAATGCACGCGCTATGGCAACCCTTTGCATCTGGCCTCCACTTAAATCTGCTGGACGATAATGAGCAAAATCAGTTAGATCAACCTGTTCCAAAACTTTCATTGCTCTTGCTTCTGCCATTGTTCGTTCCCAGCCCCATTTGATCAAACCCAGCATAACATTTTCCATAACCGTTAAGCGATGGATTAGATTGAAATTTTGAAAAACAAAACCAATATCTTTTCTAAGGTTCAAAAGATCTTTTTCCTTCAACTCATGGATAGGATTCCCTTTGAAAATAATCTCTCCAAAATCTGGCTCTGTCAATCGATTTATACAACGGATCAGAGTGGATTTTCCACATCCACTCGGACCCATGATAACTACTGTTTCTCCGGTTTTAACCATGAGATGAATTCCTTTTAAAACTTCAAGAGAGCCATAAGATTTTTTTACATTTATAATTTCAAGCATCTTTTCACCACACTCTCTTTTGATCACTATACAAATATATTTTCCAGTTTATCTAAATTCGATTATTTAAAAATCAAATTTCTTCGATTTAATATCATTAAAACTCCTGGTTTACCTGCTGGAATAACAATTTCACGCAAAATCTCGGTCAAATTAAGTCCTAAAGCCTCTCCAGCCATATATTCTTTTTTATCAATTGGATTAATCTTATCCGTTACCAGAGCAATAATCAGCCCTAAAATCCCACCAATCCAAGCACCTGGATGACTTTCTACATAAGGAAGTTGGCCATTTGTCAATCGAAAGATCAGTTCAAGAGTCAAACTTCCCATTACAATACCGAAAAGAATCTCTGAATTCAAGACTTTGATCACAAAAGACTGATTTTTCTTCTTACGGAGATCTTTAACCACAGCTAAAACTCCAGATAAATCCAGCATTAGAACCAACATCATTACTACAACTGCAACCATAGCAGTAATCGTTTCTTTTATTTCAGAAATAATTCGTAAAAATTCACCTCGAACATTAGGTTGGATTATTCCTGAATCCATGTTGAATACAGAAATTGTTGGTTCACCTACTATCTCCATAACAAATAATTTAGTATTTTTGATATTTAAATCTTTAGGAACCGAAATTAAAATCTGTTCTCCTGGAATAATCTCACCCGTCATATACTTATCAATCAATTTAATTGTTCGAGTTACTTCTTCATCTCTTAGTTTTGGCAAAGTATCACTAATATAACCCAATTCAGTGATAATTGCTGCAACATCTGATTCTTGTACTTTCTGCAAACTCTCTTGAATACTATGAATCTCCTGATTCATCGTTTGATCATCTAACTGACCTAAATACTCTATAGTTGTCTCACTACTTGAGATAATTCGATCCAAAATATCTGTTACAGCATTGGTATCATTATTTAAAAGATTACCGCTAGAGACCATCTCCTGTAACTTTTCTAAGTCATAACGCCAATCAGAGATTTTACTTAAAATCGGATTGTAGCTATTTAGTTTTGCTAAAATATCTCCTGTGTTGTTACGAAGTAATTCTTGCATTTTGTTCGCCATCTTAGATGCTTCATCTAGATTTTGAGCATAGCTATCACTAACACCGAAATCTTCTTTAAGAACATCAACCTGACCTTGGAATTGACCCAACTCATTGTCTAAATTAACCAACTCTTTCTGAGCCCATTCTACTTTGGAAGTAATCTCTTCCGCTGTAATGACCACCGAAAGTATGCTGGTAACAAAATCTTGTATCTTCGTCAACTCCATCTGACTTAAACTCTCTCTTACTTCTTCTACTTTACTCTGCCCTTCTTTCAACGCTTCCTGAACCCGGTTAATCTCTAACAAAGTGTCACTATAAATTTCAAGAGCTGAAATAGCCTCACCAGTCATCCCATAAAGATGAGTAAAAATCTGATCAAGGTCAGGTAAAACCTTAGCAAGCTCATCAGCAGCATATTTCAACTCTTCACGTGGACTTTTTACATTTCCTTCTCCCAAGAACATAGCAACCTTCCCTTGAGAATTAATCTTATAAACTTCCTTAGATTGAATATCAGTCACGTTTCCTTCTAAAATCAATGCTTGAATCTCATCATCAGTGACATTGATCACCTGAAGTTTTAAATCCATCGGTGTTCTACTCTCACCCTCTTGAAGATTAGAACGTCCTGGGCCAGGTATAATCAGATAATCATCAGTTCGAATAATAACTTCCTCTTCTTTTTTCACTGGAATTGTGACAACCGTCGCATATTGAAGCAAAAACTTTTTCATCTCCAACATAGTATTCACCAAATATTGTTGATCATCTACTTCATTTGTAGTCAAATTTTGCGCATAAGACAAGTTATATTTGTCCTTTAACTCAATCGCAAGTTTTTCACCCAGAGCAACAGTATCCACGGACGCATTATCGATTGGAAATCTAACCTGTAAGATTTGATACTGATCGAGGAATTTTTTAACCTTCTCTGTCACCGCATCAATATCTTTAGCCGAATGAAGCATCATATCGATCCCAGAACGACTTACAGGATAGGTAAAATAAACACCATCCATCATTGATAACTCTTGTTCAAACTCTTCTAATAGACCAGAAGGAATTCCCCTGATCGTTAGTCTAGGCTCTGTCATCACAGTAACTCCTACAAGACCTGTAACATTAGTAAAGTAATTATTCTTCTTCATAAAATGTTCACGTGTCTTATATTTGTCATCTAAGCGCACAAAAAAGTTAGTCTTACCAGCAACCGTAACACCCTGTTCAACACTAGAGCCGGGTAATTTCACCCTAAGAATATCTCGAATCTGAGATAAAGCAGATTTTCGAACTTCACGGTTAACAGTCAAAAGGAGGTCAAACTCACCATAATTACCAATCAAGCCAGAAACCGTATTCCCAAAATAGTTATCCGCCATATAACCTGCTGCCATCGCTAATCCTGATCCCAAAATAACTACAATCAAAAAATGGATAATCAAATCTTTACGAAAACCTGATCTTAATAAATACAGCATCGGATGCTACCTCCCTTTTTTCTATAATTAGTATAACACTTTTTTATTTAACAACATTTTCGGAAGGTTGAAATATCCCAACTTTTGCAAATAAGGATGAATTATCTTGATAGATTTATCTTTCAATGGAAATCAAATCTACTTCCGAAAGTTGTTAGACTTAAGATGTAATAACGTAGTTATTACATCGACTTTGACAGTGAATAAGATTATAATTTGTAATTTGTGGTATAGAATTATTGTTATTGACATTTCATTATAAAACGTCGCATTTAGTATATCATAGATTAGTAAGTAGGGGGGTGTAAGTTTATGGGAAAAGAAAAGCAACTACAGATGCAGTTGCTTTTTAAATAATATTTCTTTATGAAAAATTATCGATGTTTCCCTATATGAGCAATCAATATCTTACCATTCTCAATGTTTTCTTGACCTTGATGAAAATAAATTCAATCAAAACGAAACTTAGTATCACCTGATTTTGATAACTTAGTATGAGGCTCACATACTAAATCTACTACACTCCCATCGTGTGCAGTAAATGAAAATGTAAACCGCTTTTTTGCTGATTTAGAATCTCCTTCTAACGAAGACGCTATTTGATGCATTGATTTAAAAATACTTAAAACTTCAGCTAAACCCTTACATCTATTTTCCTGAAAAAGTATTCCAAAAGAATCATTTAAAACAGAAAGATGAAATGATATCTCACTAATATATTTATGTAAAGGCGTACTCAATGTCTTCAATGAATTTTTTATATTAGAATGAAAATACAAATTAGGAAAACAGTATTTAGCAGCATCCATAAACTCATCAGGTGTTCTAATATTTTTTAAATAAAAACGATGTGATTTCTCCCATCCGTGGATATTTCTTACATGTAAATCTGAATCACTAGTAGCAAACATACTGATAAAAGCCTGTGGTTTAGTACAGATTAGTTCATTAATTTCTTTTTTAATCTCTTCATATTCACTTGAAAATACTGTATTTGCCTGATCAATTAACTTAATTAACATTTTTCTTTCGCCTTTAAAACTTGATTCTGAGGAATACATCCAGTCTGCTATTTTTACATTTTCTAAAAATTCAACACCATAAATATTACCATCTTTAAATATTTGATCTCCAAATTCGACTATTAGATTCCGAATATTTTCAAGTTCAATTAATATTTCATATAATTCTTGATTTTCATCATTTCGGGTCACTAGCGTTGCATAAAACATTTCATCCCGTTATTTAACGACTAGTAATTATAATAATATAATAATTTTGCCAATCGATCTAGAACTAAATTATTCATTTGAGTTTTATCAGCAGGTTTAGCAGGAGTTATAATGGCCTGATCTGGGATGAATCCATCATCACATAGGATTACTCGTTGATGCAACTTAATACCACTTTTGCTTGTTCTAAATTCAGCCCACCCATATTTAGATAAACACAAGCTGATTGTTGAAGCATCGATTAAATAAATCCTACCTAGTCCTTGTCTAAGTACATTGAAACCAATG
>DAOVRZ010000140.1:0-11142 GCA_030627905.1 Halanaerobiales bacterium | reverse complement strand
TGTTCATCAAAAAAGAGGGATAATATCGGTATGTTCTCTTTCTCGTTCACAACAGGCAAAATACTCTCAGCAACAATCTCTGGCATACAGGTAAAAGGAGCAACCTGGATGATCCCATCAAACCCCTGACGAGCATACAATACTGACTGTCCTATAGTCTCCTGACCATGTCCCCCAATCATTGCTCCTAGATATGGAGTTGCTGCTTCTATGTATGGTTTACGATCAATTTTCTTAAGCACATGATCCATAATCCAGTGTCCTAAAAAAACGGTTCGGTGTGTTTCAACTCCCAGAGCTCCTAATTTTTCTTCAATATACAAATTAACATAATGTTCCAGAATCAAATAAATCTCACCAACTATGCCAATATGGATAATCTCATCTGTATGGAAATCTGGATCAATCAACTCTCTTAATGACTCTTCACCCTCTAATTTAACCCTTCTAATACTATCCATTGTCCCTGCATCTTCCATTTTCTTTAATAACTGATGAAATCGTTTGTTTACTACTCTAGAATCTTTTGCCCTTGGTCTAATGAACTGAGTTAATTTTTCTAATTCATCAACAGCATGTATCTTCTCCATAGCATAACTTAAGATTCTATATAAGCGAATTAATGAGAATTTCTTACCATGTAAATACTTAAATGATTTGTAAATACTAAAAACATTTGGTTCAATCGTAACCATCTCAACTTCTTTTTTAAGATCATGAAGAATTTCACGCTGAACTTCCGCATAATAACCAAATCGACAAGGTCCAACTCCCCCTGCCATTAATACATATTCTGCACCTTTTTCAATCGATTCGAGATGATTTCCTAAATTTACTTTCAATGGAAGACATGCAAATTCAGGAGCATGTCGAACTCCTAGCTCCATAGTCCTTTTTGTAATTGGAGGTGGTTCAATCGGTTCTGCTCCGATCTCATACAAAAAAGATTTTACAGCGATATTCATGTTTCCCATATGGGGAAAAGTAACTTTCTTCAACCCATCCCCCTCCTCAGCTTAATCATATCAATAAAAGCCTCTAAGCGGGTTACAAGCCCTGCTTCTCCACTATGTTCATCAATATTTATAGAAAGTAGGGGAATATTCCCATCCCTTCTAACGCGTCGTTCCACTAACTCATTCACTAAAGCATCTGGCCCACACCCGAAGGCCGCCATTTGAATTATCCCATCCACTGATTGAGTTGAGAGAAAATAATAACCTGCTCCCATCACTTTTTTATTCAAAGTCCAGAAAAGACTTTTTGGTTGTAAGGCCGCATTTTTATTAAGAGTTTTATCTTCTATCATCTCTGGAGAAACTAATCTTACTCCCATTTCACGTAATCGCCTAATCAAATCCATATTGATGAAACTCTCATAAATTAAATAGGGATGACCGAGTAGAGCAATAACTAAAGAGTCTTGCACAGTTTTTTTTTCATTCACCCGTTTATTCTCTCTTTTCTCCAAAATATCAATAGGGGTCAACCCTGTCTTTAGCTTAGCTTTAAATTTACGCTGCTCTCTTAACGCAAGGTACAGTGCTTTTAGAACTTTGATAGAACTTTTTGTAAAAGGCTCCGCAGCCTCTACAGCAGCATTATATAACCCTTTACGAGATTTACGCATGTTCAAATCTGGAGAGATCATAGGAGGTAAATCTTTCAACTGTGCCTTCACCATATCCGGTAATCCGATAAACTTAGGACATATCCATTCTTTTTTTGAAATACTTATAACTCGGGGTACAAAAAGATAATCTACTTTATCTTTTAAAACCTCTAGATGCCCAAAATAAAGTTTAACTGGGAGACAAACTTCGTCTACAGAATCTTTGACTCCAAGATCTAAAATTTTTTTATTTGTTGGTGGAGAAAGAACAATTTCTGCACCTAACTCTTCAAAAAATTTCTTCCATCCAGGGTAATAAATATAATATAAAAGACTTCGTGGAATACCTACGCGTTTTCCCATTTAAAACTACCTCCTTACGATGACCCATCCTGTGGTTTACGGTCTGAGTCTTCCGTCTTTAATATTTTTGGTCTGGTGCTAGGTACTGCTAAAATTGAACTTCTTACCATGTAAGATTTTAAACCTTGCCAATTAAATGGAATTATCGGCCAAAAATAAGGGACCCCAAAACTTCTCGTAGTTATGAATAACAACAAAATAAGTAGAATTCCACCAATTAAACCCCAAACTTTAAAATAGATAACTAAAATTAAGAGAAAGAGCCTAAAAAGTTTAATCACTAAAGCCAACTCATATCCTGGTATTGTAAAAGAAGCAATAGCAGCAATCGCCATATAAAAGATAACTTCAGAGCTAAAAAGACCAACTTTGACAGAAAATTCACCCAGCATTAATGCTCCAATCAAGCCCAATGAAGTAGCTAAAGTATTCGGAGTATGAATTGAAGCCATACGAATTAAATCAATACCCAAACTAGCCAAAATAAACTGTAATCCCAAATTAATTGTGCTAACCTCTTTTGGTCCAATAAATTTTAAACTTTCTGGTAAAATTTCAGGTTGCAAAGACACCAATAACCAAAGTGATGGCAATAACATTGATAGTGGCATTGCGATCATTCTTAGAAATGTTAAATATGTCCCGACCACAGAACTTTGCCGATACTCTTCAAGACTCTGAATATGAGCTAAGAAAGGTGCTGGCATGGTTAAAGCTGTTGGAGAATTATCAACCAATACAACAAGATGTCCCTCAAGAATATGTGCCGCTGCATTATCTGGCCGCTCAGTATAACGAACCCTTGGAAGAGGATTTAGAGTTTTACCAACCAAAAAATCTTCAATATTTTTATCAGCCAAGGGAATTCCATCTACCTCTATCGCTTCTAACTTTGTCCGAATCTCATCTACAAGATTCTGGTTAACAATATCATCTATATAAACCAAAGCTACATCTGTTTGTGAACGTTTGCCAACCTTAATCACTTCACTTCTAAGTTTTGGATCACGAATCCGTCGGCGAATTGATGCTACATTAAAAAGCATTGTCTCAACAAAGCCATCTGCTGGCCCACGAGTTGCTTTCTCTAATTCTGGCTCTTCTGGTGATCTTGACATCCAGGTTCGTGCATCAATCAGAATTCCTTTTCTCTCGCCCTCAAGCAATAATAACTGAGGGCCTGCCAGTAATTCCTGAACTCCTTGATCTAATGTATCAACAATTTCAGTTTCGATAACTATAATATGTTGATTTAAAAGTTTCTCAAGAGTATTAACTGAGATTTCATCTCTTTCTACCTTTACAAGGATTTTCATAACTTCCGCAAGAAGTTCACCATTAGCCAAACCATCAATGAAAATCAAAGATGCATTTTTTCCACCAATAGTGAAATTTCTCTGTATTAGATCAAAAGTTTTAGGCATGTCAAAAAGAGTATCAATATACGCTAAATTTTCCTGCAATTTTTTACTAATGGGTTGCTTTTTCATAAACCCCACTCCTAGATAAAATTTCCTCAATTGCTTTTGTAGTTATACGTGCACCTGTTTGAAAACTATCCCTGCCATTCATCTTTCCAATATCACCAATTCCAATAATAACTGGAACATTTATCTCATTTAAAACATCAACTGTATCTCCTTCAACACGAGTGTGACTCTTTGCTTCTGGAACACCTTCTTTATCTACAGGAACCTTAACAATATTCCCATTACAATCAATTGAAAAATCTACTTCTACACCTTCCACACTTTTAACATTTGCTGCAACTGCCACAACACCCAAAATTTCTATATCATGGTGACTATTTAAGTAATCAAGAATATCTTCACCCTGACCTTTACCTGGATGTCCACAATCATCAACCATTACGAGAACGGGCTCACTTTTAGCCTTTTTTATTAACCCAACTAATTCTTCTCCTTTTAAAGGTGTCGGATTTCCAGCTGATGCTGAAATTGTTCTTAAGTTTAACCTTTTCCCTGCTTCACAAACTGCTTTTGAGGCGAGCTCATCTCCATCAGTTATCACAATAATTTTAGTTAGTTGACCCATTACAACCTCCTATTTTTGGCAAATATCTTCTAACATTTTGGCTTAAAGAAAACTGCGATCAAAAATCCAAAAATCACTGATGCACTAACACCAGAACTAGCTACTTCCAATACACCTTTAAAGAGTCCTAAAATTCCATCTCTTTCTGCTTCCATCAACACCCCTTTGGTTAAAATATAACCAAAATTAGAAACAGGTACCCCTACTCCTGCACCAGCAAAATCAATAAGCCAATCATAAACTCCAAGAGCAGTCAAAATCGAACCCAATACCACTAAAGTAACCAGAAGATGTGCAGGAGTATATCTGGTTTTATCTAAAAAAATCTGTCCTAATGCACAGATCAATCCTCCAACTATAAAAGCTTTAAGTACCATTAACATCAATTTTCCTCCATTTCAATGGTGATTCCATGAGCAACACCAGGAATAGTTTCTCCCTGTAAAGTACTTACTGGACTTAATAAGGCTCCTGTCCCCACCACCATTATCCGCTTAAACTGACCCCCCATCAATTTCTGATAAAGATAAGATGCCAAAACGATTGCCGAAGATGCTGCACCACTTCCTTTGGCACCCGTATGCTGGTCGTCACTAAAAAGCATTGCACCACAATCATCTAATACAACATCCACATCACAAGCGGCTTCCCGAAGTAGCTCACGAAGCATAGTTTTTCCAACTTCCCCTAAATCACCTGTGATAATCAGATCATAATCTTCTGGGGAACGATTTAAATCTTTTAAATGTTGAATGATCGTATCTGCTGCTGCAGGGGCCATTGCTGAGCCCATATCATTTGGATCATTAACTCCAAAATCTATTACTCGTCCGATAGTAGCATGGGTAATTTTAGGACCAATTCCCGAATTACTCAAAATAAATGCTCCTGAACCTGTTACTGTCCATTGTTTATAAGGAGGATATTGACTTCCGTACTCAGTAGGCATTCTATATTGACGCTCCGCCGTTTGATAGTGGCTAGAAGTAAAGGCTAAAATATTCTGTGCAAAACCACCATCGATGATCATACATCCTAATGACAAAGCTTCAATTATAGTCGAACATGCTCCATAAAGTCCAATATAAGGAATCTCAAGATCACGAGCACAAAAGTTTGCAGTGACAATTTGATTTAATAGATCTCCTGCTAAAATAAAATCAATATCATCTGATTTAAGGTTTGCTTTTTGTAGAACATTTTGACAATTTTCAGCACAAATTTTTCTTTCTGCTCTTTCAAATGTTTTGGTACCATAATAAGAATCTTTAATAATTTTATCAAAATAGGTTCTAAGAGGCCCTTTGCCCTCCACTGCACCAGCCATAGCTGAGGTGGCAAGAATGACCGGGGGTGTATCAAAATAAACTGTCTTTCCGGTCCGTTTCATATAAACTCCCTCCTGCAAATACTCAATATTTAAAGATAGTCTTTAAAAGCCCCATAAGAAAAGCAGTAACCATTCCGTATGTAAGCACTGGCCCAGCAACAATATACATCTTTGCTCCTAATCCCAAAATCCATCCATCTTGTTTATGCTCCATAGCAGGAGAAACTATTGCATTGGCAAAACCTGTTACTGGAACAGCGGCTCCTGCTCCACCAATTTGACCAATTTCATCATATAAACCTAAGCCAGTTAAAAAAGATCCAATAAAAATTAGTATAATTGTAGAAAGAGGGCTCGCAGATTGTTCAGATATTCCTGCGTTTTGTAAAATAATAATGATAATCTGACCTATTGAACAAATTGTTCCGCCAATTAAAAAAGCCATTATTATATTCTTAAAATGAGGTTTATCTGATCTATATTTTTTTATCATCTGATCATATTCTTCAGCAGTTTTATTTACATTTTTCATACAACCACCTCCTCCTTTTAAAGACTTCCCATTTATTAAAAAAAATATGCCTTCAAAACAGAAGGAATGGAGTGAACTCGTTCAGCTAAAGCTGAACATCGGGGCTTCAGTAGGGGATTCTACCCCCACTGAAGATTAAAATAATTGCCCCCACTTATAGAAGTGGGAGTCTTATCTTAAAAGATAAATCCACCCCTTCTTGGTATAACTTATTGAACAACGAAATATTTTTTATAAATTTTTCTTTCTTTTCTCCCTAACAGGAAAAGCCATTTGCACATCTGCCTTATATTCCATTACTTTTCCATCCCGAATTGTACCTGTCAAATGCAAAACTTCAACCCCGCTAACTCCATCAATAGTTTCACATGCTTCATTAACTGCATTATCAATCGCTTCAGTCCACCCTTGTTGAGATTCACCAATTACTTCAATAATTTTAGTTGTTGTCACTATGTGACCTCCTTTGTGATGATCTACCTTTAGTATGATCTAAAATTCTCTCTTTCATAAAAACAAATCCTACAAAATTTATTTTTTTAATCGTCAATTTTTACCATATATCTTCATCATATTTCCAACTACAGTGTTTTTTGACGTTTTTCTATCTTTTTTATTAAAATAATTTCTAAGTAGAAGGAAATTATTAACTTAAGACGAATATATAAATTGAGGAGGTGTTGAAATATGGCAATCGGGGATAGAATTAGAGCTTTAGTTCGACAAAGGGGCATGAAGTTTATTCAACTAGCAGATCGGGTGGGAATTTCTCCCTCTCATTTATCAGACATTGTTAACAACAAGACAGGCCCTTCAGTGAAAGTGTTAGAAAAAATTGCCGACATTCTAAACACAACCACTGATTTTTTAATCAAAGGTATATTGGATGACGATGTAATTATTAAAAATTTACCAGAAGAATTACAAGGAACTGCTAAACGTTTTAGAGATGATCAAGAATTTCAAGTCATGATGCATAAATTCGGTCATCTAGCAACAAATGAGATAAACAAAATAATGACTGCTATCAAAACTTTCGAAGAAATCTTCGGAAGCGAAGAAGACGAGATGGAATTCTAATGTTTAATAAAAAAATCCAGTTACATACTGAGTACATTAATGATATCATCGAACGAAACAACTTAAAATTTCCAATTGACGTCTTTAAATTGCTCAATTTATTAGTTCTGGAAAATGATAATTTTAAAAGAAAACCACTACCATTACCTGCATCTAGACCTGCTATGCTTATCCGTCGCAGAGAACATAGCGGAGAAAAAGTTCTCCTTGCTTATGATGACTCACGACCTGAGTGTGAGATTCGTTTTTCCATATTGCACGAAATTTATCATTACTTATATCATACTACTACTCTAATCAATTGTTTTGATCATGATATGGAAGACGATGAGCGCGAGATAGAATGTAACCAGTTCGCTCTTAATATTCTTGCACCTGAGCAAATTTTCTTAGCTTATTACATTAAATTTGATTTTAATGTAAAGCAAGTCGCAGCAGAAATGGAAATTCCAGAATATTGGGCAAATAAACGGTTAGAGACTTTGCAAGAAAAAAAATAAAAGACCAAGCCTGGTCTTTTATTTTTTTCTATCGATATTTCTTAAAGTAACCCTAATCACACGCCTGATATACCGATTAATTATTGGCTGAGGAACTCCAAAAAGTTTAAGTACAATGATCACTCTTCTATTCTTCTTGATAAATTTATTAAATAACTTCCTTACCTTTTGATTCAGATTGCCCTTTACTTTTTTCGCATTTTCCAAAACAAATCTAATAATTCTTCTAGTTAAAACAATACTAACATATCTCGGAACTCCAAATACTTCAATTAAAGCCAACACATCTCGCCGACGAGTTAAAAAAATCCTCAAAATCGAATTTACCGATTTTTTTCGATAATCCCTGACCTCTTCAGCATCACTTACACCAGAATCTTCTTCTCTTAGTTGTCTAAAATACTCTAATGCCAAATAATGATTGTAAAAAGCTCTAAAATAATTATAATAATATGGGCAACAAAAATATTGTGGGCAAAAAGGCTCATAATGCATCATATAGCACCTCCGACATAAAAGATTACTATATTATACAAAATAAAGCCTCATAAAGTTCCTTACTCACTTAAGAAATAATAACTAATAACTGATATACAATTTTTACTGTTCAAGTGCAAAGCTTCGTTTAATGGCATATCATATATAGAAAAAAGTGACGCCTAAGTCAGCTCGACCTATCAAAACTAACTTAGAACAAAAAATAATAACACTAAACAAAACTCTCTTTAAAATATAAAGCTATGCAGAGCTGACTTTTCTAAGGAACTTTTTTCTATATATGATATGCCATTAAACGCATTTTACACTAAACTCAATCATTAAAAAACTGATTAATTCGATTAACTACTTGCGAATTATCTCTAACCTTAATAAGTGGATACCAATAATTAGGTAATAATTTACGATAAGCAGAATAAGAATATCTTTCATCGATCAAAAAAACAATTCCTCGATCTTTTTCGGTTCTAATTACCCGACCCGCTGCTTGTAAAATCTTATTAATACCTGGGTAGATATAAGCATATTCAAACCCCATGCCTTTTTTTTCTAAAAAATATTCTCGAAGTATATTCCTTTCAAAACAAATTTGGGGCAATCCTACACCACCAATAATTACTCCTGTTAAACGTTCACCTGTTAAATCAATTCCTTCTCCAAATATTCCTCCAAGAACTGCAAAACCTACCAGGGGTTTTTCATTTTCTACAGAAAAGTTTTTTAAAAAATCTTCTCTTTCTTTTTCTGACATTCCATACGTTTGACAGATTGTATTAAATTTTAAGTCTTTCTCACAAAATCTATTATAAATCTCATTCATATATTTATACGACGGTAAAAAAACTAAATAATTACCTTTATGTTCATTTACAATTACAGATATAGTTTCGGTAATTCTATCATAGGTAAACTCTCTCATCTTAAATTTGGTTGATACGGAATCATCAATCAAAAGACAAAGATTTTCTCGTGGAAATGGAGAATTTAATTTGATACGATAAGAGTCTTCTGACCCTCCTAAAAGTTCCATAAAATAATCAAGTGGAGATAAAGTTGCAGAAAAAAATATACCTCCCTTTCCACGTTTAAGCGCTTTTTTTAATAAAGTAGAAGGATCTAAACAAAATATTTTTAGTTTAATATCATTTTTTATCTTTTCAACATAAGTAATATATTTTTCATCATATAATTCGGAAATTCTTAAAAATACTACTACTGTATAATATATTTCAAGTAATTCAGCACGAAAGGAAGATTGAATATTCTTTGCCAACCAGCTATCTGCTAATTTTGTAAAACTTTTCAGTAAAGGAATAATATCTTTTGGCAGTTCCTTTTCAATGATGGTCCTTTCTTCACGTTCTTCGCATTTTTTTCTTAATTGAATCATATATAAGTTAATCTTATGAAGTTTTTTTGAAAGTTCTGGTATTACTTCTTTTGTTTCGCGTTTGAGATCTAGAATTGGTTTTTTAAACAATTCTGCCGAAAACATACTTCGAGCACGATCAACTAGATTATGGGCTTCATCAACTAAAAGAATAGATTCTATAGTATTATCCATAAAAAACCTTTTAAGATGAACTCTTGGGTCAAAGACATAATTATAATCACAAATGATACAATCTGAGTTGAATACTAAATCTAAAGAAAATTCAAAGGGACAAACTTTATATTTCATGGCATATTCCTCTATTACTGAGCGTGTAAATGCATCCTGCGTAAATATATCTTTTATAGCATCATCCACTCTGTCAAAATGCCCTTTAGCGAATTCACATGTTTCTGGATTACAATTAACTTCTGAATTGAAACAAATTTTTTCTTTTGCTGTCAAAGTCACAGTTTTACATCGTAACCCATTTTCACGCATTATAGTAAAAGCTTTTTCAGCTATAGTTCTTGTTATTGTTTTTGCTGTAAGATAAAATATTTTTGAAATATGACCTTCGCTGATTGCTTTAATAGCAGGAAACAGTGTAGCTATAGTTTTACCTATACCTGTTGGAGCCTCAGCAAAAAGATTTTTGCCTTCCAGAATCGTCTGATAAACTGCTACAGCCATTTTTCTCTGGCCTTTACGATAAGAAGTAAAAGGAAAGTTTAATTGGTTTATAGAATTATTACGTACTTTTTCCCAATCTTGAATTACTCTGGCCCACTGAAGATACTGATTAACGATCTCATAAAAGTATATCTTTAATTCTTCTAATGAAAAAGATCGATTGATACGTTTAATCTTTTTAGTTTCAAGTTGATAATACGTAAGTTGAATCTCAATGTTTTCAATACAATTTTGTTGTGCATAAATAAAAGCATAACATTTTGCCTGAGCCCAATGATATGGATTATCTTCCTCTATATATTCTAAACTTCTAGTAATTGACTTTATCTCATCTATAACAACCTCTCCACCACTTTTAATGACTCCATCAATCCGTCCTACAATTTCCAAATTAATATCATTATCTTCAACAATATAAGTAATCATTACTTCAGGATTATAACCTTCTTGAGCAGCCTTTTGAACAGCTTGATGAGCTTTTGTTCCCTCTAACGCTCTTGAACTTCCTACAAAACTTGACACAAGATCGCCTGAGCGTAACACAAATTCAATCAATTTTCGAACTGAAATTTTGATTATTTTCTTTTGTTCCATTATCATAGACCTCTCTAATAATATCCAGTGAACTTGTCCAGCTAAAGCTGAACATTGGGGCTTCAGTGGAGGATTCTACCCCCACTGAAGATTAAAAACAATTCCCACCACTTATAGAAGTGGGAGTCTTATCTCTAAAGATAAAAAATTATCTTTATACTTTCTGTACTCTTCCTAACTTATTTCTCCTTAATAATTGTTAAAATAACTACATCCTCCATGCAGCATTTTTTACTGTTCTTTCATTCTCACATGACTTAATTCTTGGTATAAATCTTTTAATAACTTTTTTTAAAGATCTGGTGGAATAAATGGCTCGTTAGGATAAATTGGATCACATACGATGACTGTTTTTTGTGTGTTTGCGTCATTTAGTCACGGTAGAAACGCCGATCACTCGACGCCCCCCGCACAGATCCCAGCGTGCAGTTTTGTCGGGATAGAAACTGGATGCGCGCACCATATACCTAAAGAAAAGATAACGATATCCGAATCATTAAACGATCTATTTTT
>DAOVRZ010000176.1:0-6001 GCA_030627905.1 Halanaerobiales bacterium | reverse complement strand
TTTACTATCTTCAAGCATATAGTTGATCCGATCTTTTGGGTAATCAGGATCAATTGGTAGATAGGCTCCTCCTGCTTTCAAAATTCCCATGATTCCGATGATCATTTCAAATGAGCGTTCTAACATAATTCCTACTATCTGATCTGATTGAACACCTTTCGTCCGTAATACTCTTGCTAATTGATTGGCTTTTTCATTTAATTCACGATAGGTTAATTGCTCATCATTAAATAAAACTGCAGTTTTATTCGGATTCTGTTCTACCTGTTTTTCAAATAACTGATGGATTGTTTTATCTTTCAGATACTCTGCTTTTGTATCATTAAACTCAGATAATATTTTCCTCTTTTCTTCCTCACTTAAAATTTCAACTTCAGATAGTTTTAATTGGGGATTTTTTAGTATTAGCTCGAAGAAAGTAATCAGATGACCCACAATCTGCTCAATTGTTTCTTTTCTAAATATAGTTGAATCATATTCTAAATAGCCTTCTATCCTATCATCTTTCATAACAAAAGAAAAAAACGTATCACATTTTTGATCAGCAACATAACCTAGATCATGAATATTTTCTAACATCATCATTATGTTAGATAAAGGGAATCTGTTCTCTATTGTTGGTATGTTCAACTCTTCTAATACTTTATTTAATGGATAGTTTTGATGCTTATTCGCTTCAGTTATCGTTTTTCTAACTTCCAATAATGCTTCTTTAAAGGTCATCTCGTCACTCAATTGACTTCTAAGAGCTAAAAGACGATTTAAAAAGTTTCCTTCCTCTTTTTGTTTATATACTGGTGCACCGATAATAATATCTTCCATACCAGTATATTTAAATACTAAGTACTTTACCCCAACCATCAAAATCATGTAAACTCCATAGGCTGAGTTTTTAGATATTTTTTTTATTTGTTCGAAAACCTCATCAGTAAATTTAAACTGTATCGTTTCCCGTAAATTTTTGACCTTTGCCCTAGAATAATCAAGGGGAAAGCCAGTCAGTACTGGATCATTTGCTAATTTTTTAAGCCAATAATTTTTTTCTTCTTGAAATTTTCCACCAGCAATTGTCATATTTTGAATAACCTTATCTCTCATTTTATAACCCCTTTCTTTAACAAATCTTGTACATCTAGCAATCCTCACTATCGAGGATCGCTAGATGATATCAATTTTAGAAATCAAAGTCTACATCATCAGAAATCAATTCTAACGTTTCTAATTCATCTTGCAATCTTATATCCTTTAATAATATATCTGGAGCATCCACTATTATTTTAATTATTTTATTTAAATAATCGGCCATATTTTCTATAGTCTCTTGGGAATATAAGTTTGTTTTGTATTCGATTATAAATTTGATTTCTTCATTTGTTTCAGTTGCATATAGTGATAAATCAAATTTAGCTATCTTCCGTTCAAATTGATATGATTTAAACTTCAGATTGCCGTCTAACTCTTTGGTAGAAGAGTCTAAATTTTGCAGTGCAAACATTGTATCAAACAACGGATTTCTGTTTAAGTCTCTGACTAAATCCAACTGTTCGACCAACATTTCAAATGGATAATCCTGATTTTCAAAAGCCTTTAATGTGTTTTCTTTTACTTCTACCAAAAATTCAGTAAATGTTTTCTCTCCATTAGGATAATTTCTTAATGCTAATGTATTAACAAACATCCCAATAATCTTTTCCAGATCAGCGTGAGGTCTTCCGGCAATCGGTGATCCAACTATGATATCTTCCTGTCCAGTATATTTTGATAACAGAAGATTATAGATTGCTAATAGTATCATATACAGAGTTGCGCCATTTTGCGATGCTATTTGTTTTATTTGATCGGTTAATTCTGCTCCAATTCCAAAATGTAGCTGATTTCCTGCAAAACTTTGTTCTTCTGTTCTTTCGAAGTCTGTTGGAAGATTTAGTACTGGTATCGCGTTCTCGCTGGTTTCACCTGCAAAATTCTCCAACCAATAAGCTTTCTCTTTTTTGATCTGATCAGAACTAAAGAGTTCATTTTGCCAAAATGTAAAATCTTTATACTGAATTCTCAAATCTGATAACTCTTGACCACTATATAGTTCGATAAATTCATCAATCAAAATTATTTTGGAAACTCCGTCTGAAATAATGTGATGCATATCATACATAAATAGATATTTTTGCTCACCTATCTTTACTAGTTCTCCTCTAAGCAACGGCGCCTTCTCTAAATCGAAAGGTCTCACAAATTCTTTTATAATCTTATCAATATGATTTTCATCTATTTCACGATATCCAATCTGAAACTCCACTTCCTTATGAACTTTTTGCACTAGTTCTCCATCAATAAATGCAAACGAAGTTCGTAAAGATTCATGTCTTAGGATTAATTTCTTAAATATACTTGTAAGATATCCTTGATCAAATTCACCCTCTATCATCATAACCCCAGGGATATTATAGCTGGTATTCGCATCATTCATCTGATTTAGTACAAATAATCGTTTCTGTGCTGAAGATACCTGGTAATACTCTTTCTCCCCTATTGATTCAATAGCTGAGTAGATACTCTTTTCTGATATTCTAATATATTCTGAAAGTTCTTTGATAGTCGGACTCTTAAAGACCTCTCTTAATGGAAGTTCTACATCGAACTCTTTATATATTTTTGAAACAAGAGATGTCGCTTTCAGTGAATGACCACCTAATTCAAAGAAATTATCAGTGATTCCGATCTTTTCGATCCCTAAAATCTCTGTCCAGATTTTAATTAATCTTTCTTCAGTCTCATTGGTCGGAGCCACATATTCTGTTCCCAAAGTCAGGACTCCTTCAGGTTTTGGAAGAGCTTTTCGATCAATTTTACCATTCGAATTCAATGGTAATCGATCCAGCTGAATCAAATAGGATGGAACCATATACTCTGGTAAACTCTCTAAAAGATATTTTTTGATCTCTGAAATTTGAACCTCTTCATCAGAAGCTAGATATGCACAGAGATATTTATTTCCATGATCATCTTCATAATCCAAAACTACTGACTCTTTTACGACTGGATGTTCTACCAATCTGCTCTCAATCTCTCCCAACTCAATTCTAAATCCTCTAATCTTCACCTGATAGTCAATACGACCAAAGAATTCAATAATTCCATCTGATAACCAGCGACCCAAATCCCCTGTTTTATAGAGTCTGATGCCTTGCTCTTCCACAAATGGGTCATCTGTAAACACTTTCGCTGTTCTTTCAGGATCATTTAAATAACCTCTACCGACCCCGACACCTGAAACACAGATTTCACCTTTTACTCCCACCGGACATAATTTCATATTGTTATCAACAATATAGATATGAAAGTTTTGCAATGGTTTACCGATTGGAATTCGTTCCATTTCAGGTGCTTGTTCCATAATATGATGTGTTATATCGTCAGATGCTTCGGTTGGCCCATATGCATTGACCATTTTAATCTCAGGATAGATAGCAAACCAGCGTTTCACCAGATTTGGTTTAACTGTTTCACCAGTAACTAAAAGTAATTTAAGAACCTTCAGATCGCGGAATTTTAATTCGACAAACTCTAAAAGAACTGCTAAAAATGAAGGCACTACTTCTAAAATTGTAATCTGATCTTCAATAACCAGATCTATAAACAATTCTAGATTCATCGCAACCTCATTTGGATAAATAACGGTTCTTCCACCCACCGTCAAAGCAACAAAGAACTGCCAGACAGAGATATCAAAACAATGTGAAGCATTCTGGGCAACGATACTCTTTTCTGTTAAGTTAAGATCATTGATCTTAACTTGGATATGGTTCATCATACCGATATGTTCAACCATTGCCCCCTTGGGTTTGCCAGTAGATCCAGATGTATAGATTACATAAGAGAGGCTATTCATATCAATCACTATATTCAAATTCTCTATGCTCTGTTTACGAATTTCCTTCTCTTCTAGGTTTAGAGCAATGATCTCACTAGTAGATTCTTCTGTAAGTTGAGCATCTCCAAATTGAGATTGTGTCAGTAAGATGACTGCACCTGAATCCTCTAAAATCCCCTTGACTCTTTGGACTGGATAATTTGGATCAATTGGGATATATCCTCCCCCAGCTTTCCAAACTGCCAAGATACTCTCAATCATTAATGGAGAACGATCTAGCATGATCCCAACAAGTTGATCTTTTTGTACTCCATGTGATTTAAGAATCCACGCTAATTGGTTAGCTCTTTCATTTAACTCACGATATGTCATCATGTGAGTTTCATACCTGAGAGCTACCTGTTCTGGATTCAACAGAGCATATTCTTCTATCAACTGATAGATTGTTTTATCTTTCGAAAACACAGCTTCATTATCGTTATATCCATAGATCAACTGCTTTCGTTCTTCAGCAGAAATCATCTCAATATCTGCCAATCCTGATTCTGAATTCGCAACAATTTCTCTAATGATATTTACAAAATGACTTGCCATTCTTTCTATCGTATCTCTTTTAAAAAGTTTAGTGCAATATTCCAGATTGATTAACATCCCTTGCTCTATTTCTGTTACATTCACTTCCAGATCAAATTTTGCCGTTTTATTTTCATAATTGTATGGTGTAAAGCTTAAATTAGGAATAGATATTTCGTTAATTTCCATATTATTCACACCAAACATTGTATCAAATAATGGATTTCTACTTAGATCCCGTTCTAAATCCAATTTTTCTACCAACATCTCAAATGGATAATCCTGATTTTTATAGGCATTTAAAGCATTTTTTTTGACTTCTGCTAAGAAATCAACAAATCTTTTATCACCTACAGGATAATTTCGCAAAGCCAGTGTATTGACAAAAATTCCGATGATATTCTCTAGATCAGCATGAGGTCTTCCAGCAATCGATGTTCCTACGATGATATCTTTTTGACCCGCATATTTTGCTAACAGAATGTTATAAGCAGCTAAGAGTATCATATATAAAGTTGAGCCATTTTCTAATGCTAACTCTTTTAATTGATCTCTTATCTTTTCGCCTACTTCAACAGTCACCTGAGCTCCAGCAAAACTCATCTCGGCTGGTCTTGCGTAATCTGTTGGCAGATTCAATACCAGAATCGCACTCTCCGTCTCCCCTGCAAAGACTTCTAACCAGTACTCTTCTTGTTTTTTTATTTGATCTGACTGGAAAAGCTCATTTTGCCATACTGAAAAATCTTTATATTGGATTCTTAGTTTCGGTAGATTATTTCCCTGATATAGATTAATAAAATCATTGATTAATATGCCCATAGAAACACCATCTGAGATGATATGATGCATATCATACATCAATAAATTTCGTTCAGGTAGTTTTACAAGTGCTACTCTAAGTAATGGCGCATTACTTAAGTCAAACGGTCTTACAAATTCTCGAACTATATCTTTGACCTCATCTTCTTCTGCCTGAAGGTATTCCACCTTAAACACTACATCACGGTAAATTTTCTGAACGATCTCACCATCGATGGATTCAAAACCAGTTCGGAGAGATTCGTGCCTCTGGATTAATTCTGCAAAAGCTTTTTCAAAAATTTCACGTTCCAACTCTCCTTCAATATACATAACCCCTGGCATGTTGTATCCAGTACTATCACTTTCAAGTTGATTTAAGATAAACAATCTCCGCTGTGCTGAAGATACTGGATAATGCGCATTTGCTTTTAGGTCATCTGTTTCTTCAATAGGTTCAATAGAGGCATAAATCCCTTTTTCAGTTTGCATAATATATTCTGCAAGTTCTTTGATAGTTGGAGTTTTAAAGACTTCTTTTAACATAAGTTCTACGTTAAATTCTTTGAATGCTTTTGCAACAAATGATGTAGCCTTTAAAGAATGACCGCCCAGTTCAAAGAAGTTATCATTGATTCCGATATTTTCGACGACTAAAACCTCTGACCAGATTTCAATAAGTTTCTCTTCAATTTCATTGGTTGGTGCTACATATTCTGTTCCCATACTGAAATTGCCATCTATTTCAGGTAAAGC
>DAOVRZ010000115.1:0-18276 GCA_030627905.1 Halanaerobiales bacterium | reverse complement strand
TATCATGAATACTACAATTTTTTCCGCAATCTGGGCATGGTATTTTGCTTTCGCGTTTATGTGAAACATGTATATCAAGTTGTCCTTTTTCCTGATCAAATTGAACTTTATCTACTTTCCATGGATCTTGTAAACCTAAGGCTTGTGTGAACAAATCATAATTATTAAACATTGATGATACACCCCTTCTAGTTATGCTATAGAAAAAGTATACCATAACTGGAGATAAAAATGAATGGTTATATGCAAATATATCTAGAAATCCACACTAAACAGCGAAGAGGCTATAGAATTAAGAAAAAGATCACTGGATAGAGTTGTCGAACTGTGTTAAAATTAAAATAACGAATAGGAACATAATTTATGAGTGATAAAGAACTATGAGAGATTTACTTAAGATAACGAACGACATAAGATAGAAAAATTACTACAAAATTTAAAGTATTGGAGAATGAGGATGAAGAGAAATAAACTACAAATTAGAAATAGTACAGCGGAGTTTTTGATCTTCACATCACAAGCAAAGGAAGATTCCATTGAAGTAATGGTAGTAGATGAAAACGTATGGCTAACTCAAGATATGATTGCAACCCTTTATGGAAAAGGTCGTTCAACAGTAACAGAACATTTAAAAAAAATATTTTCAGATGGTGAACTTGATGAAAATTCAGTATGTCGGAAATTCCGACGTACTGGATCAGATGGTAAAGACTATAATACAAAGTTCTATAGTCTAGAAGCAATTATTTCAGTGGGATTTAGAACCAATTCAGAAAAAGCCATTGTTTTTCGTAGATGGGCGTCATCTGTTTTAAAAGATTTCTCTATACGTGGCTATGTGATGGATAAAGAAAGACTTAAAAATGGTTCATTTTTAAACGAAGATTATTTTGAACATTTGCTTGAAGAAATTAGAGAAATCAGGGCAAGTGAGCGAAGATTTTATCAAAAGATTACCGACATTTATGCAACTGCAATGGATTATTCATCTGATGCAAATACTACTCAAACATTTTTTAAAGTGGTTCAAAATAAACTTCATTTTGCCATTCATGGCAAGACTGCAGCGGAACTTATTGTAGATAGAGCAAATGCGGATAAAGCAAACATGGGACTGACTACTTGGAAAAATTCACCTGATGGAAAAATCTTCAAGAGTGATGTCTCTATTGCTAAGAATTATTTAGCACTTGAAGAAGTAGAATCGCTAAATAGAATTGTAACAATGTATCTTGATTATGCAGAACTACAAGCAAGTCGTAGAATACCTATGACTATGGAAGACTGGGCAAATAAACTGAGTGCATTTTTACAATTTAATGAATATGATATTCTGAGTAACTCTGGAAAAGTGACGGCTAAAATTGCGAAAGTTTTTGCAGAAAGTGAATATGAAAAATACAGAATTATACAAGACAGATTGTTTGTAAGTGACTTTGATAAATTGTTAAAAGAAGCTAAAGATAATGATCAGTAATTGAGCAAAGTTTATAAAAAATGTTTTTGCAAATATAGAGTTGGTTATTATGCATGATGTAGAGGTTATAAAATCAAAGAAAAATAAATTGGCTCTTTGATATATTGTGTGGGTAGCTCTATGGGGTTTATTGACATTTTTAAGAACGTTAAACCATAAAATAAGACATAGAAAAAGAAAAAAGCTTTTTATTATACCAGGTGTCGTTATTGCGTCTAAAATGCACTCTAGTTATGCTCCATGCTTATCACACTTTGTTCTAGGTACTTTACAATGGATATAAGCATGAAATTGAAAAAAGTTTAAATGCCTCCATGTTCGTTCTTTGGTATCATGAATACTACAATTTTTTCCGCAATCTGGGCATGGTATTTTGCTTCCGCGTTTATGTGAAACATGTATATCAAGTTGTCCTTTTTCCTGATCAAATTGAACCTTATCTACTTTCCATGGTTCTTGTAAACCTAAGGCTTGTGTGAACAAATCATAATTATTAAACATTGATGATACACCCCTTCTAGTTATACTATCGAAAAGGTATACCATAACTGGAGATAAAAATGAATGGTTATATGCAAATATATCTAGAAATCCACACTAAACAGCGAAGAGGCATAAAAAATAGGAAAAATAGGAGGAATTGCAAATGCTAAATTTTGATTTTTATAATCCAACCCATATCGTTTTTGGAAAAGACCGATTAGGAGAACTAGATAATCTTATACATAAGGAAGCAAAGGTGCTAATACTATACGGCGGTGGAAGTGTTAAAAGATTTGGTACTTTGGCAAAAGTTACTGAGTCTTTAAAAGGTCGGACAATAGTTGAATTTGGAGGAATCGAACCTAATCCTCAATTTGAAACCCTAATGAAGGCAGTAGAAATTGTAAAAAATGAAAACATTGATTTTCTACTAGCTGTAGGTGGTGGTTCTGTTATGGACGGAACAAAATTCGTTAATTTAGCTGCCAATTACGAAGGTGAAAATGCCGAAGATTTATTATACAATCGTTCTGTAGTGAAAAAGGTTTCAAAAGGGTTACCCATTGGTACAGTTGTAACTTTGCCCGCGACAGGTTCTGAAATGAATGCTGGTGCAGTTATAAGTCATAAACATGGAAAATTTGTAGTTAGTAGTCCACTATCATTTCCAAAGTTTTCAATATTGGATCCAACATTAACATTTACACTTCCTTCTATACAAGTTGCAAATGGGATTATTGATACTTTCATTCATACAGTTGAACAATATATGACTTATACTGTTGATGCTAGATTCCAAGATAGAACAGCAGAAGGTATTCTACAAACCTTGATAGAAATCGGTAGACAAACAATTGACAATCCAGAAGATTATGATGCTAGAGCAAACCTTGTTTGGTGTGCAACGATGGCACTGAATGGCTTGATTGGTGCAGGTGTTCCACAGGACTGGACGACTCACATGATCGGACATGAATTAACAGCTTTATTTGGTATTGATCATGGAAAAACGCTTGCCATTTTACAACCATCTATTTGGCAAGTTAGAAGGGAACAAAAGAGGAAAAAATTAATTCAATATGCTGAGCGTGTTTGGAATATTACCGTAGGTGATGAAGAGAGTAAAATTGATTTAGCAATTAGCAAAACTCGTGAGTTTTTTGAGAGTTTAGGTGTTAAGACGCGTTTATCTGAATATGGTGTTACTGCTGACAGAATAGATGATGTGATTGATGCGCTAGAAAAGCATGGTTTGACAGCTTTATCAGAAACAGGTGATTTGACATTAGAGATTAGCCGTAAGATCTTAGAAAATGCAATGTAGAAAAAGGTAATAATTTAGCAAATCAGACTGCATTTGAGATGTTCAGATGAAAATGATCCTAAGATTTTAAATATGATTGAAGAGTGGAAAGATCGACAAGATTTAGACGAACATTTGAAGTCGGAACATTTATGAAACTTCTATAATTTAACAGATTCGAAAGAATGAACACTTGATAAGCAAACATATCAAGTGTTTTCTTGCTCTTTCGTAGGTTTAATCTCATACCTCATAGTTATAATAATACTTCTTCACCTTACTTTTCACCTTGAGATTCAATATATTTCTTAATAACGTCTATGGGAGCACCACCAGTAGTTAACAAACAAAAACTTTTTGACCAAAAGTATTCTTTCCATAATTTTTGCTTAATTTCAGGATACTCTTTTTTAATCAGTCTCGAAGATGCACTTTTGTAAGCATTGATAAACTTTGATATTTCTGTATTAGGATGTGCCTTGAAGAGGATATGAACATGATCTATATCATGATTCCATTCTTGTAAAGTTATATTATAGTTGGGAGCTATATTACAGTAGATTTCTTTAAGTCTTTCGGATATATCATCATTTATGACTTTTCGTCTGTATTTCACTACTAAGATAAGATGGTAGTGTAATAAAAAGACTGAATGAGAATTTGTATCTAATATCATTAATACACCTACTTTCATGTTGATAGCTACTGATTATATTATATCACGAAAAATTTACGTAATCAAGAAAAATCTGGGCAATTCGTCCTCTGTCGATGTGATTATTTTTGATGAGCCAATTTTGGGTCTGGATGCTAATCAACGGTATTTTTAGTGATCTTGTATGCTTACATAAATAGAATAACCAGTGGGGTATTGTGGGAAAGAACTATTGGATTTTCAAAGGCTGCTTTTGGTTTAGAGTTAGTGTGTTGGGTATGTAGCCTCTGCATTAAACAATTTTGTTTACTGCAAGAGGTTATTTTTTATTGAGAAGTTGACGATGATCCTGAGATCATGAAGAATTGAGTTACTATGATATTGCTAATTAGTAATGAGTTGAATAGGAGTATCAAAATATGGATAAGAGTGATAAAAATAATAAATATGGAGGAGTAATGAGTGATTAAAGTATGTGAAGCATGTTCAGGAGTTGATATTGAGGAATTGAAAAAAAGTTGTATCAGAAGATGATTTATATGTAGGGTGCATTGAATTATGTGGTCAAAATGAAGGTAAAAGTTTCGGCTATATAAACGATGAATTAGTAATTAAAGATTCAAGTGAAGAGTTTATAGTTGCAGTAAAAGCTACAAAATAATATAATAGATAGAAGTATAAGTGATTGCCATAATTATTAATGGTAGTTGTTTATATTCTAAAAAGATTGTGAGGGACTTATGGTAGAAGGTTAGGAAATTATGTAACAATAGGCAATCCAATAAAAAATCGCATTTATAACCTATTTTCTAAGGTTAAAAGCTCTTTTTATAACTTACTGTCATGGGGTGTACGACAAGTTGCGCTCCTTGAACTATACAGTCCAACTATGGGTTATTGAAAAGGAAATAATATATTAAGTAAATTTATGGTAATATATATTGCAATACACTATAGTAATTGATATAATATATAGTGAATACTTGGAGGTGTAAGCATAATGACTTTTATATAGCTGTTATTTGTTTTATAATGATATAGATAATGCTATACACAATTTAGATGATGCAGGAAGAGTGGCTGCTGCTTCAAAAGAATTAAAGAATATTATGGACTATGGAATTAAACGTGGATATGATGTGGTATTATTGTTTGATCATGGTTTTATTGAAGTTGAAGAAAAAATATTACGCAGAGCAAACGAAAAGCAACTGAAAAGAAAAAAGGTAGATATCTGTTATTATCTGAGAACGATAAAGTAGATACTGTGTTGTATAATGTAAGCATTCGGCATTGGATTCTTCATGAAATCAGATTGTTTTAGAAAAAAATTAAAAATAGGAAAGCAAAAATATTGGGAGGGATGAAATGAAAAAAAGTTATGGATTCCCAAGAATGAATAAAGAAGTAAACGAAAAAAGATCTTTTTTACCAGCTTTCTTTGGCGAATTAAAAGGATATGATATTGAAGTATGGTTGGAGAATGATTATGGTGCGAAAATGGGCTTCACAGAAGAAGATTATCTTAAGGAAAATGAAAATATCATATTCGCCGCAAGGGAAATTATATATTCTAAGGATGTTGTAATCGTACTTCGAGCACCAATAGATGAGGAACTTAAGAGCATGAAAAGAGGTTCTGTTTTAATTTCTATGCTTCATTATCTTACTCGAGAAACAAGAAATTTATTAATGGAGCAACTAGGAATTATTGCATTTTCAATGGATTCTATGGTTGATGATGATAACCGTCGTGTTGTTGTTAATAATTATGAAACTGCATTTAATGGTGCTAAAATTGCATTAGAACAATTAGAGGGCGAATTAAGTAATGTAAATTTAAATAGACCAATTAACATTGCAATAATTGGAATGGGAGAAATTGGGCTTACCGTTGCGAAAGCTTTTAAAGACTTATCAAATGAGCGATTTAAGAAATTCAAAGCAGAATACTATGGATTGAAAATTTCGATGCTTACTAGAAGTATAACGGGTAACTCAAAACTTTTAATAGAAGAACTAAGAAGTGCTGATATTTTAGTTGATGCATCATCTAGGATTGATACCTCAAAGTATATAGTTGATAATCAAATGTTAAAGGAATTGCCATCACACGCAATTATTCTTGATATAACAGCAGATCCATATGATTTTGAAAAACAACCACCTCAAGTTAAAGCAATTGAAGGGATTCCAACAGGAACTCTTGATCAAATCGTATTTAAAACCAATGATAATGCCTATGAGGAACTTAAAGGTCGTATGCGCATAAATTAAAAGTATAGTAGTAAGCTGTAATGCTTGGCCTGGAGTTGATCCAGTGGCTTCGAAAAAAATATATGGACGTCAATTGCTGCCAATTTTAAAAGTTCTTATTAAAAAGGGGCATGAATACTTAAATATTGATTCTAAAGATTACTATGAGCGTATATTATATAGGTCATCGTATGAATATTTTAAAAAATAATATTCTTCAACACACGGAACAAGTATTTACTGTTATGTTGCTCGCCATATTGGCGAGTATTTTATTGAAAAAAGTGGGAAATACTATGTTTATGGAAAAATTTAATGGTGAATGTTCAAAGGTAGAGATTAATAGATTAAAATAAATGAAAAGGTGAAAACCGATTTCGTCAGCGCAGCCGTTCGTGCCTTCAAGGCGGGACTTGATGGAGTAGAGATCCATGGTGTTCATGGATACTTGCTAAGTCAATTTACTTCAAAAGAGACCAATAAAAGAGAAGATGTCTACGGTGGCGATTTGGATGGGCGTTTGAGATTACCATTGGAGATTGTCGAGGCAGTGAGACAAGCGACTAGTGAAGAGTTCATTATCGGTTACCGTTTTGGCGTCAACGAACCTACTTTTAAAGAAGACATCAGCTTTGCGAAAAAGCTTGAAGCCTTGGGTGTTGATCTTCTTAACGTTTCATCGGGCATTGGCGCCAGTTGGGTGGAAGTGCCAGAGGATTTTAAGTACTCTCAGATTACATACATGAGGACACAGATTAAAAAACATGTGAGCATTCCGGTCGCTTCTGTTTACGGCATCAGACATTCAGAGCAGGTATTAAGTTTACTGGAAAACAATCTTGCAGATCCGAATTGGACGAATAAGGCGTTTGCCAATGAAGAGGTAAACATTTGTTATCACTGCAAGTCATGGTGTAAATACGCGGTGGATGGTAATACTTATCCATGGTGCATTAAGGAAAGTAAATAGAGATTTAACTGGTTTGAGCACCCATAATTCAATTGATAAAAAGCTAAAGAGCATACTGACTGTTTTGAAAGCTGTTAAAAATGGTGATAAATGAAAAGCATTTACAAACGGCAGAGGTATTACCTCCGAGATCAGTTATGAAATGAATGAAATTGTTAGTAAATATCAAAGAGAAATAGCAGAACTTAAAAAATCGGAGCAGTCAAACAAACAACTTTTAACTAACCTGTCCCACGATGTGCGCACTCCACTTACCTCACTGTTTGGTCATTCTGATTTCAAGCCATATTTTAAGCGAGATTGAACAGCTTGCTGATAGCATCGGCGTAATGCACGAGGGCAAGCTCATTGATGAGATTAATATGGTCGAGCTATATAAAAAGAATCGTCACTATGTTGAGTTCGAAGTTTCTGACGAGAATAAAGCCACGTTGTTATTAGAGGAATGCCTGGCCTTAAAGGATTACAGTGTACATGAAAACAACAAGTTACGTATTTATTCAAATTTTGGCAGACGAGCAGAAATTAACCGGTTATTCGTTGAAAATGGATTAGATGTTTATAAAATCAATATAAGCGAGGAAAAACTGGAAGATTATTTTTCGAATTTGATTGGAGGTGGAAAAATTGGTTGATTTACTTGGTTTGCGTCCCAGATTATTGCCAGCGAGACAAACATTCCTCAGTATCCACTCACACTATCTTATATATCAGTACTAATTACATCAGTAATCGGGTTTGCGGCGAGTATGATTTATTTTAAAAAACAGGATTTAAATAGGAGGAATTAGCATATGGAATTTATAGAGATTTTAAAAGCGATTATTTTAGGAATTGTTGAGGGGATTACGGAATGGCTTCCAATCAGCAGTACAGGACATATGATTCTGGTAGATGAATTTATGAAGCTGAATATGAGTGACGTATTTAAGGAAATGTTTTTTGTAGTCATTCAGCTGGGAGCAATTATGGCGGTAGTGGTTTTGTACTTTAAAAAACTTTTCCCATTTTCAATTCAGCAAAAGCCTGTGATTAAAGAAGATATCATGACATTGTGGTTTAAAATCCTTGTAGCCTGTATTCCTGCGGCAATCATCGGTTTGTTGTTTGATGATAAAATTGATGCACTGTTCTATAATTATCAGACTGTTTCGGTGACTTTGATTTTGTATGGTATTTTGTTTATTGTGATAGAAAATGCATACAAAAATAAAATGCCTAAAATTAATAGTTTACTAGAGATTAGCTATAAAACGGCTTTGCTGATTGGTATATTTCAATTATTAGCACTAATTCCGGGCACATCTCGTTCGGGAGCAACGATACTTGGTGCAATCTTAATAGGAACGTCAAGAACTGTTGCAGCTGAATTTACCTTTTTCTTAGCTATTCCGGTTATGCTTGGAGCAAGCCTGTTAAAAATCTTAAAATTTGGTTTAGTATTTACAGGCGACGAAATCGTAATCTTACTTACGGGAATGATTGTTGCGTTTGTTGTATCAGTATTGGCAATTAAGTTCTTGATGGGCTATATCAAAAAGCATGACTTCAAGGTGTTTGGCTGGTATCGAATTGTGCTGGGAATTATAGTGATTTTGTATTTTGGTGTAGTTTAATATTGTGTTTATAAAAATGGAAATGCAAAAGAGTGTAAATATGAATAGGTAGTGCGTGTTGATATTTAAATAGAATAAAGTAGACAAAGGCCATGAAGAGATAAGACTTTTCATGGTCTTTTTGTATGTTGTTTTATATGAAAAGGCAGATTAATTCAATCTGCTTAAAATGTTTACTAACATGGTACTTTTTATTTAAGTGAGATAATTGCAAATTAGATAGTTGACAAATAAAAATCAATGTGATAGAAATTGTAATTTTAATATATTGGGAAATAATACATTGATTGTTATGAGTTCAATTAAATCATTTACTATGATATTTTTAATTGCTACATGGTTCCTTTTTCTCTATTTAGGAGTTTCTGCTATTATATGGAAATTGACGGGAGATATTAATGTATTAAGTTTAGGTGTTATTGTTGGAAGTGTAATTGGGATATGTGCAATGATTTCTCTTGATAATAGGGTTAGATATTTGACAGTGATTTTTATAGTTTATAGTAGTATTCATCTAATGGAGTTCTATTATTAAGTAAAGTTGAAAGGATGATAGCATGCCAAAGGATACATTTTTTAATTTACCAAAAGAAAAAAGAAATAGAATTATTGATTCGGCAATATTAGAGTTTTCTAAAATACATTATAAAAAGGTGACCATAGATTCGATAGTTAATGGTGCAGGCATTCCTAAGGGAAGTTTTTATCAATATTTTAAAAATAAAGATGACTTATATACATATGTATTTAGTCAGATTGGAGATCAGAAAAAGCAGATTTTAGAAGAAGTAAAGAAATATAAAAAGCAATTAGATTTTAAAGAATATGTTATCGAACTTCTTAAAGAATCTAAAAAATTTGAAATGTCAGACAACAAATTAATAGAATTAAAAAATAGATTTATTAATGAATGTCCACAAGAAGTAAGAAAGATAGTTTTAAAAAATGAAATTCCTAAAAGCTATAGATTGCTAGAAGAGGCGATTATGTTATATATAGAAAAAGGTGAATTGAGAAAAGATTTAAATATTAAGAATGCAGCATATGCGATTACATCTTGTATTATAAGTTTAGAGAATTATGAGTTTAGTGAAGGTGAAAATATAAATGAAGTAATCATTCAAATTTTAGATACGCTAATTGATGGTTTTAAATAATAAAATGATTAGGGAGGTTTTGCTATGATGACAAAACAAGAATTTATTAAGAATAAAAAGTATTTAAAGTTAAATGAAACTGGTGATTTTGTTATAGATTATGACAAAAGGTTAGAAGTTATTGATTTTCATACGCATATGTCCAATGTACTTCCGTTTAAAGTTGTAGATCCGAATACTAAAGGGAATGGACTAGAGTATAGAACACTACCAGATATAACTGATATGGATTTATCAGTTCCTTATTGGACAAAGATTAACCCTGATGAAAAAAAGAAAGGATTGCTAGCTATAATAAAGTTTTCTCTTGAAGGATATAAGATTTTTAAATATATGGCTAATGGCGGAACATATGAGAATTATTTTAAATATCAAGACGAAAATATGATTATAAAGAATGTTGTCCTTCCATTAAGCACAAAAAATGTGATTGTTCAATGGAGGCTATGAGATTAGTTAAAGATTATTCAGATAGATTTATTGCTTTTTGTTCAGTTCACCCTCATGATAATGAAATGAGAGAAAAAATATTTAAATATAAAGAACGTGGCTTTAAAGGACTTAAATTGAAAATTACAGATATGGAATTGAAAAATGATTTTAAGCCTCTTGTTGGTTTACTTATATTAATGAAATTAATAATGCTTGTGAATTGGCATGTGATGAAGCGGTTGTCAAAAACCTTAATACGGCAGAAAAACAAGCCTATGGTGATACGTTAATATCTGTTGTAGCAGAGCATAAATATCCTATTAGGGTATTGCAGGCAACTATGTGTGAAGAAAAAAAGAGCTTAAAGGAAAGATTGGTAGCAATCATGAACCATAATAAAAAATCAAGATCTATTATAATCTTATCTATAATTTTATTAGGACTAGTTATATTTGGTACATTATATTTAGGCGCAGGAGTTGGAATTGGTAAAGATACTCCACCTAATTTATACATTAGTGCAGAAGAGAGTGAAACAAAAGTTGCCCGCACAGGAACTTATAATTGGATATATCGTGGTAGACATATTCTTGCTGATTCTATTCATCCTAAGGATCTTGAATACAGAACAGATAACATAGTTTCTGTAACAAGTAAACAGCAACTTATTATTGGAACACAGAAATTGAAATTAGATAAAAAATATGACTTTACGATAAAACAAATCTCTGTATATAAAGATGATCAGTTGATAGAATTCGAATCAGTAGAACCAAGCTTTATGAATGGTGATTTATATATACTGGCACCACCAGATGCAGGGGAATATATTTATAGTATGGAAATAAATTTTAAGGATAAGGGAACCGTTAGTTATGGATTTGTTGTAAGTGTTGATATGTTAACATACTAGCTGATATCTCAAAATATGATACTACATTTACATTCTAAAGGACTTCATTTGAAGAGAAGTATGGTGACTTTTCTGTGTTTGGAGGAAATTTGGATTTGCTTAAAGATGTATTGACGGGAAAAAGTGTATAAAGATTTTGAAGCATAAAATAAAAGCGTATTAATTAGATATTTTTGCTTTAAATTTGGAAGGATAAAATAATATCCTTCCTTTGATTTTTTAACAATAATTTGTGGGATAAGTCTCCTATCTTCAATAAGAGAGGTTAGTTTTTCTCAAATAAGTCATCTTCCGAAAATTATAAAATTTAATATATTTAGCTTAAGACTAATATATTATTATGGAGGGATACAAGGAGTTTCTGCTTTTTATCTAGAATTAACTTTAATAAGCCTTAAATAAGTCTGGAGAATGGAGTGAAAGAGATTGAAAATTCCATATGGTATTTCCGATTTTGTTTCTATTCGTAAAGGAAATTATCTTTATATTGATAAAACAAAATACGTTAAGCAATTAGAAGAAATAGGGAATTACATTTTTTTTATTCGTCCCAGACGTTTTGGAAAATCTCTCTTCCTGTCACTACTAGAAAATTATTATGATATTAATACTCGTTCAGAGTTTGATAAACTTTTTAGTGATCTTTATATCGGAGCGAATTCGACTGAATTACAAAATAGCTTTTTGATTTTAAAAATAAATTTTTCGGGACTAAATACTTCATCTAAAGAATTATTGAGAAATTCATTTAGGAAAACTATTTTAACCAGTCTTACTGTTTTTCTTGAAAAATATAACTATCTTTTTTTATGTTCTATTGAAAGTATTATAGAAGAATTGAAAAATGAAAATGATCTCAAAAGAATGATGGAAATAATTTTTAACATTGTTTATAAAACAGATAAAAAGATATATCTAATTATTGATGAGTATGATCACTTTGCCAATGATATTATTGCAATAGGTGATTCTGAGTATTATAAAGATATAGTCAGAGCAAGGGGATTTGTAAGGGATTTTTATGAAACTGTCAAAATTGGTACAGAAAGAGTTATTGATAGAATCTTTATCACAGGTATATCTCCAATCATGTTAGATGATTTAACCAGTGGATTTAATATCACTTTAAACATTACCATGCTAGAAAAAGTAAATGATATGTTAGGATTTACTCAAGATGAAGTTAATGCTATCTTAAAAGAATTCTATGGAAATCTAGAAGACAAAGAAATATTTTCTACACTTAAGAGTTATTATAATGGTTATCTTATCAATGAAAAAGCGAAAAATAGAATTTATAATCCAAATATGGTTTTATACTTTTTTAAACAGTGGCAAATTACAGGAGAATATCCTGAAAAATTAATAGATGATAATGTAAAGATGGATTATGGTAGACTGAATCGTTTGATTTCCAATAAAGCAAATCAAAATACGTTGGAATTAATAATAAAAGAAGAAAAAGTGGTTGCAGATATTATCTCAAAGTTTTCTTTTGATCAGATGTATGATGAGAGTTATTTTGTATCATTATTATTTTATTTAGGTTTGCTCACCATTGATCAGAAGAAAAGAACAAGATTATTTTTAAAAATCCCGAACTTCGTTATTAAAACAATCTTTTGGGAAACGTTTGCAAAGAAATTGCAAGAAAGATATCAGTTAAATTTGAACTTAAATGAACTTTATGAAGCGATTGAGATGATAGCATATGACGGAAAGTTAGAGCCATATCTTGATTTTGTAAGTAAAAATATTTTACAGGTTTTATCCAATAGAGATCTAATTCAATTTGATGAAAAATACTTAAAGATAATTTTGATATCTTATTTGAATTTTGCAAATATCTATAGTATAGAGAGTGAACGAGAAGTTGAGGGAGGATATATTGATATTTTATTGGAGAAGGATATACGTTATCCTGATGTACAGTATGAGTGGCTTTTGGAATTAAAATATATTAAAAAAAGGGATAAAGATAGATTAGAACAGGTAAAGAATGAAGATTTATCTCAATTAGAAAGATATTCTTCAAGTCAAAAGTTTATAGATAGAAAGAATTTGAAGAAGGCGTTAATTATTTTTGTTGGTAAAACAGAGTATGAGATTATAACTATAAACTAAGTGTAATAGTAATGGAGGGAGATCATGAAAAAAGAGTGGAGAAAACACGAAAAGAAGATTTATCTACCAAAGAATAAGCCTGAGTTAATAGAAATACCATCCTTTTATTATTTTACAATTAAAGGTGAAGGAAATCCCAATGCTGAAGCTTTTGGCGAATATATCACTGTACTATACTCATTATCGTATGCGGCAAGAATGTCGTATAAATGGGATAATCCACCTGCTGACTATTATGAGTACACAGTTTATCCACTTGAAGGGGTATGGGATATAGCTGATAAATCTAAATATGTTCCAGGTGTTGTGGACAAAGATAATTTAGCTTTTGAGTTAATGATTAGACAGCCAGGTTTTGTGACAGAAGATTTGGCTAATCAGATAATAGAGCTAACTAAACAAAAAAAGCCTCATGATTTGCTGGTGCAAGTGGAATTCAAAACGATATGTGAAGGTAGTTGTGTACAGATGTTGCACTTAGGAAGTTATGATGATGAACCAAATAGTTTTGAATTAATGAACCAGTTTTGTATTAAAGAGAACCTTAAAAGAACTTCTATGAAACATCGTGAAATATATCTGACAGATGCCAGAAAAACGAAGCCAGAAAAATTGAAAACAGTATTGAGGTTTAAAGTAGAGAAATAGATTAATAAGTGGATTTTATGTTCCCTTGAACAAATAGTTTGAGGGAATTTTTTGTTACTTGTATGATAATGACACAATTCTAATTACTGAAAAGGAAAATTTAATAGAATAAAGAATATTAGAAAAAGCTAGCATTTTAAGATAGGAGGTTATTTATAGAAATGGGGTATTCAATTGGTCAGGTAGCTGAAATTGTTGGATTAACCACATATACATTAAGATATTACGAGAAAGAGGGATTATTACCACAAATAAAAAGAAATGAAAATGGTATAAGAGTATTTAGTGAGGACGATATTTTTTGGATAGATTTAGTTCGATGTTTGAGAGATACTGAAATGCAGATTTCTGATATTAAATATATAATTAATTTAAGTCATAAGGGGGAGCACACTATACCAGAAAGAAAAGAAATATTACAGGAACATAGGAAAAAAATCGTAATGAAAATAAATGAGTTACAAAAATATATTGGAAAAATCGATAAAAAGTTAGAATGGTATGAGAGAAGGTTGCTAACTTACAAAAATCTTTAGTAAAAAATAAAGAAAAAGGCTTGACTTAGAGTGCACTATAAGGTGTATAGTATTAATGATAGTTTAATCAACTAGAAGGAGGGTGTACAAATGTTAAATTTTAATTTTTATAATCCAACACATATTGTTTTTGGAAAAGATCGATTAAGTGAAATGGATAATTTTATCCCTAAAGATGCGAAGGTATTAATACTTTATGGTGGTGGAAGTGTTAAAAGATTTGGTACTTTAGAAAAAGTTACTGAGGTTTTAAAGGGTCGTGCAATCGTCGAATTTGGAGGAATTGAACCTAATCCTCAATTTGAAACTTTAATGAAGGCAGTAGAAATCCTCTTTCATTTCCAAAGTTTTCAATATTGGATCCAACTTTAACATTTACTTTACCTTCAACACAAGTTGCAAATGGGATTATTGATACTTTTATTCATGTAGTTGAACAATATGTGACTTTTCCTGTAGACGCTGGATTCCAGGATAGAACAGCAGAAGGTATTTTACAAACCTTGATAGAAATTGGTAGATATACGATTGATAATCCTGAAGATTATGATGCTAGAGCAAACCTTGTTTGGTGTGCAACAATGGCACTGAATGGTTTGATTGGTGCAGGTGTGCCACAGGATTGGACAACTCATATGATTGGACATGAGTTAACAGCATTATTTGGTATTGATCATGGAAAAACTCTTGCTATATTACAACCATCTATTTGGGAAGTTAGAAAAGAACATAAGAAGGAAAAATTAGTTCAATATGCAGAACGTGTTTGGAACATTATAGATGGTGATGAAGATAGTAAAATTGATTTGGCAATTAGCAAAACTCGTGAATTCTTTGAGAGTTTAGATGTTAAGACTCATTTATCTGATTATGATGTTACTTCTGATAGAATAGATGATGTGATTGATTCACTAGAAAAGCATGGTTTGACAGCATTGTCAGAAACTCAAGATTTAACATTAGAAATTAGCCGCAATATTTTAGAAAATGCAATGTAAAATTCAGTAGACTTCTAAGATAGTGTGTAGGAGTGAATTTTATTCATGACCATAAAAATTTTAAGCCACGGTATTTACTTTTGTGTAATATCTCAGTAAAGAGATAAATCAGAAGTATTTGCGTGGCTAGTTTTGTAGTGAAATCATTATCCGAAAATATAAAATTGAATATAGAAGAAGGCGTTAATTGTTTTTGTTGGTAAAACAGAGTATGAGATTATAATTGTAAATTAAGGTTAATGTAAAATGAAATATTTGGACATTATAAATCGTTAATCCTTATAAGGCTAATTATACTGGACAAGCCAGTTTTATTTAGCATCTAAAAAGGTTTCAGCCAATGGCTGAAACCTTTCTTATGCTCAAAACCTTAAAGTTTGAATTTTTCTACAGTGTTTCTTAGGCGTTCTGCAAGGGTATTAAATTGTTGTGCAAGAGCGGAAAGTTCTTCTAAAGTAGCACTCTGTTCTTCAGTGGATGCTGCAACTTCCTCAATACCTGCTGCATTTGTCTGAGCGATACTTGCAATTTGAGCGATGTTTTCCCCTACTAATGCAGAAGATTCATTAAGTTTCTTACTTTCGTTGGTAACTCCTGTAATATTTTCAGTAACAGCTTTAACTGCTGATAGTATTTCATCAAATGCTTTAGTCATATCTTTTGTAATTTTTTCTTGTTCAGTAATTGTGTTTTCGGTTATTTTAGTTTCCTGAACAACTTTATTTACTCCAAGTTGAATCTCCTTAATCAATTTGCTGATGTTTTTAGTTGCTTCAGCTGATTTTTCAGCAAGTTCTCGTACTTCTTCTGCAACCACAGCAAAACCTTGACCTTGGGCGCCTGCTCTAGCAGCTTCAATAGCTGCATTTAAAGCTAAAAGATTTGTCTGAGATGCAATACTACTAATTAATTCAACTATTTGTCCTATCTGTTGAGACTTAGAGTGTAGTTCAAGGACTTCTCGACTTACATTATCAGTTGCTTTTTTGCTTTCAATCATTTTATATTGTTGATATTCAACAATATTTAAGCCTTCATTTACTGAATCTTTAGCTTTATCTGTGAGATTTTTTGAGTTAGTTGCATTTTCTGAAATAGTAATAATTCCATCAATAACTTGATTTACACTGATACTGCCTTCAGCAGCAGAACTAGCCTGTTCAGTAGCACCTTTAGCAAGGTTTATAACTGTATTAGTAATCTGTTCTGAAGTTTTACTGGTTTCTAATGTTGAAGCGGACATTTGCTCAGAAGCAGAAGCAATAGTCATTGAAACATCTTTCATTTCAGAAATAAGATTAGCCATATTCTTAATCATTTTATTAAAATTTACGGCAAGCATACTGATTTCATCATTACCTTTTTCTTCAACTGCAACATTAAGATTCCCTTTAGAGACTTCTTCAGTTATCTCAACAATTTTATTAATTGGTTTAATTGAGCTGTGAATTAAAAAATAGATTATTAATCCGAGTACAACTACAATAACTGTGCAGATGACAATTACGAAATTTCTGAATCCTATAATATTAATCATTAATTCATCATAATCAGTAGTCATCGCAATTGACCAACCTGTTGAATTGACAGGAGCATACGCTGCAATTTTTTTGCGATTTTCATAAATATAATTGCCTATATTATTTTCACCACTAATCATTTTTTTTGCTAAAGTAACTAGTGATTCATTTTCACTATTCAAAAGATTTTCGTTAAGTATTAAATCCTTATTTGGGTGTGCAATGATAATACCAGTATCAGAAATCATAGACGCATAACCAGTTTCACCTAATTTTTCTGCGCTAACTACATCAGTAATATGAGAAAGCAAAACTGTTCCTCCGACCAAACCAATAATTGTATGATCAGAATCTTTAATTGGTGCGGCTACTATAAATATTGGCTTACCACTAGATAAAGATATAACAGGTTCAGAGATTATGGTTTTTCCAGTTCTCATTACATCCTTAAAGTATGGGTGATTTGCAATACTTAGTGTTGTACCATTTGCCATTGTGAAGTCTCCTTGTTTATTAGCAATAAATATCAATTCGAAATCACCATACTGTTCTTGGTTATCTGCTATAAACTCATAAAATAAATCAGTTTCAAAATTTTTAACAAAATCTATATGACTTAAATCATGAATATCGGTTTTCCATAAATCTAAAGACAAGTCTACATTAGAAACAAGTTTACTTACTTTACTTATTGCCAAATCTTCTACACCACTAATAACTATCGTATTGGCTTGCATAAGAAAAATGACAGAGATCAAAGCTAATCCAATTATTACGACTAAAAGAATTGGAATCATAATTTTGTTTTTGAGACTTTTCATTGTATTTCATACCCTCCTTAATATGATGTAAAATATTAGATAAAATCCTCGATATTAAAATTAAAATAAAATAGTTTAAATATAATAATATTATTCGATAATACCAAGCGTAAATCCTTTTTTTAAAAAAGTAAAAAAAATATAATGCGTACAAAGATTACTTATTGTTACTATTCACCTACTAACATTTTACTAAAAAATATTTGGTAAATAATGTGGATTATTTAGCAATGCATAAAAGGATTTTAGTAATTTATGTAGAATGTACATTACTAAGATCTGGAATTTTTGAGGTGACATGTATAATGAATGAAGATAAAATTATTGAAGTTTATAATAAAGGTATTACAGAAGTTATATTTCTTAT
>DAOVRZ010000179.1:0-5421 GCA_030627905.1 Halanaerobiales bacterium | reverse complement strand
TACCTCTCCATTAAACATTAATTTTTCAATATGCTCACTTTGTGTCAATACGATATCTGTTTGACTATCATCAAGGATATATTGTATTCTATCCTCGGGATAATCTGGAGTTATTGGTAAATAGGCTCCACCTGCTTTAAGAATTCCAAATATACCTACAATCATTTCAAAGGAACGATCTACTAAAATACTTACTATGCTGTCTGATTTTACTCCTTTTTCTCTTAAGATTCTGGCTAATCTATTGGCTTTTCCATTTAGTTCTCTATAGGTTAGCGACATTTCTCCTGCGCTAGTACGCGATACTACTGCGATATTGTCTGGTGTATTCTCTACTTTTTCTTCAAATAACTCATATAGTGTTATGTCTCTTGGGTAATCTGCACAAGTGTTGTTAAATTCATATAGAACCTGGTCTTTCTCTTCTTTGTTAAGCATCTCAATTTCACTTAATTTAATATCTGCGTCAACTACTACTGCTTTGAGTATATTTCTGAAATGTAATACCATTCTTTCAATGGTTTCTCTTTTATATAGCTTAGTACTGTACTCTAAATTAAAAATTATTTCATCACCTGTACTTAAAGTGACTTCACTTGCTGAGAGTGTTAAATCAAATTTTGATATTTTATGATCGAAATATAAAGGCTTTAATTTTAAATTTTCAATTATCAATTCGTTATTATTAAAATTTTGCGATTGCATATTTTGCATCGTAAACATAACATCAAAAAGTGGATTTCTACTCATATCCCTACTTAAATCTAACTGTTCAACTAACTCTTCAAATTGATAATCTTGATGGTTATATGCTTCTAATGCATTATCTTTTACTTGCTTTAAAAAATCTTTATAAGTCATATTTCCATTTGGATTATTTCTCATAGCAAGCGTATTTACAAACATTCCAATAATTTTCTCTAAATCTGGATGTGACCTGCCTGCTATTGGACTTCCCACTATAATATCTTCTTGTCCACTATATTTAGACAATAAGATATTAACGCCAGATAAAAGTACCATATATACTGTACTACCTGTCTCTTTTGCTATTCTATCTAGATTCTTTGTTAATTCGTTATCTACCTTAAAACTGATACTATCTCCTTCAAAATTTTGTTTGGTTGATCTTGGATAATCAGTTGGCATATTTAATATTGGGACTTGCCCATCATTCTGAATGGGATCACTAAATCTATTGACCCAATATTTTTCTTGTTTTTCCATAACATCTGATCTCAATAATTTATTCTGCCATTTTGCATAATCCTTATATTGAATTTTTAAGTTATCTACTTCTTTACCTTCATAAAGAGTTGCAAACTCATTTATAATAATTTGCATAGATATCCCATCTGATATGATGTGGTGCATATCAAACATGAGAATATATTTATCTTCTTGTAGTCTTATAACTCCTACTCTAAATAAAGGCGCTTTAGTCAAATCAAATGGTCTGATAAATTTATTTACTGGTTCTTTGATAATTATATCTGCTTTTTCTATATATTCTAAATCTACGGATGTACATGAATTTACTCTCTGAACTATCTTCTCGTCGATTGTTTCAAAAGATGTTCTTAAAGTTTCATGTCTCTTAAGGAGTTCATCAAAGGCTTGTTCTACTCTTTCAACATTTAGCATTCCTTCTACTTCAAACACTCCCGGCATATTATAACTTGTACTGCTTAAATCGAACTGTTGGAGCATATACATTCTCTTTTGTGCTGAGGACGCTTCATAAAAATCTGCTAAATCTACTTTTTCGATTGCCAGATATTCTTTTTTTGTTGCTTTTTGAATATATTCGCTGATTCCTTTTATTGTAGCTCTTTTAAATATTTCGTTTAGTGGCACTTCTATATTTAAACTCTTATATATTTTACCTGTCAACATGATAGCTTTTAAAGAATGCCCACCTAGTTCAAAGAAGTTATCATTGATACCTATTTTATTTATCTCCAATACTTCTTTCCAAATTTCTACTAATTTTTGTTCTGTTTGATTGCGTGGAGCTTCATATTCAGTTCCTACTATTATGTTAGAATCTGGTTTAGGAAGTGCCTTTCGATCAACCTTACCATTTTTGTTTATTGGGATATTTTCTAGTTGCACAAAATAAGATGGAATCATATATCCTGGTAAACTTTTTAGTAGGAATTCTCGTAATTCTTTTACTGTGACCACTTTATCTGATACTACATAAGCACATAAGTAATTATTTGAATTCTGATCTTTTCTATCAATTACAACTGTTTTGCTTATAGCATTATATTTTAAAAGTTGAGTTTCAATTTCTCCTAATTCAATCCTAAAACCACGTATCTTAACCTGATTGTCCTTTCTTCCAACAAACTCTATATTACCATCAGGTAACCACCTTGCTAAATCTCCGGTTCGATACATTCTTTCATTGACAGATGAATTTGTAAATGGATTTTTACTAAATTTCTCTTCAGTAAGAGAAGGGTTGTTTAAATATCCCTTGCCTACTCCTTCTCCTGATAAATATATTTCTCCGACAACACCTACTGCTACCGGGTGACTGTATTTGTCTAAAATATAGACTTTCTCATTAGGCATCGTTTTACCTATTGGAATCATATCTAATGATTTGATTATGTCAGGTTCGATTAAGTATGCGATTGAATCGACACAACATTCAGTTGGCCCATAGATATTTGTTATGTAAGGGGTAGTTTTATTGCTGACATTTTGAAATTTTTCATAAAATTCTTTAACCACTATTGCAGGCAGTGATTCACCACCAATGATAAAATGCTTTACACCTAAGTTATAATCATCTTTTCGAATAGCATTTACTAAAAGACTGATATGTGTTGGTGTGCCATCCGAAACATCTATCTTATTCATATTATAAAATTCCAGTATTTTATTCCCATCAAACCTTACATTTTCTACTACAATGTTTAATGTATGCTTTTTTAATAGAGATCCAAAAATTTGCTGAACAGATGCATCAAAATAATATGGTGCAAGTAAGGCAATATTTAAAGAAGAATGATATCTTGCATAAATAATTTTTGATAAACCTTCTACCAGACTGATTACACTTTTGTGTTCAATCATAACTCCTTTGGGCTTTCCGGTTGAACCCGAAGTATAAATCGCATAAGCAAGGTTTGAAGGTGTATTGATTGTAGTAAGGTTTGTGTTTGGTTCTGAATATATTTCTTTATCCTGAATATCAATTGTTTGAGTAAAGGCTGCCAAATCATTAGTTATAAATTTTTTCTGTGTAATTAAGATATCTGTCTGACTGTCTTTTAGCATATATAAAATCCGACTCTCTGGATAGTCAGAACTTATTGGCATATATGCTCCTCCAGATTTCAATATCCCCATAATACCAACTATCATCTCAAGCGAACGTTCAACTAATAATCCAACTATGCTATCAGCTTTTACTCCTTTTTCTCGTAAAATTTTCGCTAGTCTGTTAGCTTTTTCGTTTAATTCACGATAGGTTAATTGTTCATTCTCATATTTAACTGCTATATGGTCTGGAACATCTTCTACAACTTCTTCAAATAATTGATGAATTGTTTTATTTTTCGGATATCCAATATAAGTATCATTAAATTCATCAAGAATCATCACTTTTTCATGTTCTGAAAGGGTGTTAATTTCACTTAACTTTATATTTGTATTTAAATGAACTTCATTAAGTATGTTGTTAAGATGAGAGATCATTCTTACTACTGTCTCTTTTTTAAATAAATCAGTACAATATTCAATATCTAATCTTATTTCTTCACCTATTTCATTAGCAGAAATTGATAAATCAAATTTTGATACTTTATTATTATATTCAACTGTTCTTAGTTCTAAGTTATCAAATATAAAATCTCTATCATTAAAATTATTCATTGCAAACATTACATCAAATAATGGATTTCTACTCATATCCCGGACTAAATCTCTATTTAAATCTAATTTATCTACTAACTCTTCAAATTGATAATCTTGATTTTCGTAAGCTTTTAAAGCATTTTCATTTATTTCATTTAAAAACTGACTAAAAGTCTTATTCCCTATTGGATAATTTCTCATGGCTAATGTGTTTACAAACATTCCGATGATATTTTCTAAATCAGAATGTGATCTACCAGCAATAGGAGTCCCGATAACTATATCTTCCTGACTACTATATTTGGATAATAAAATATTTACTCCTGATAAAAGTACCATATACATTGTAGAACCAGTTTCATTTGTCAGTTTGTGTAGAGCTTTTGTTAATTGCTTATCCAAAATAAAGCTCATACTATCTCCTTTGAGACTTTTAATAGCTGGTCTTTGATAGTCAGTTGGCAGATTTAATACGGGTATTTGATCATTAAATCTATTCATCCAATATTCTTCTAGCTTTTTATTTTTATTGCTTTTTAACAATTTGGTCTGCCATGCTGCATAATCTTTATATTGAATTCTAAGCTCATCTATTTTATTTCCTTGATAAAGATCTGCAAATTCACTAATAAGGATTCCCATTGACACACCATCTGATATGATGTGGTGCATGTCAAACATGATAATATAGTTTTCATCTTCAGAATCTACTATATTTACTCTAAATAAAGGAGCTGTGCTTAGATCAAATGGCTTGATAAAATTTACCATAGAAATATGTTTCATCTCTACTTTTATGCTTACATTGTCATTTGTTTTTTGAACTATTTTGCCTGCAATTGTTTCAAAAGATGTTCTTAATGTTTCATGTCTTCTAATAAGTTCATTAAAAGCTTTCTCTACTTTTTCTAAACTTAATTTACCTTTTACTTCAAACATACCTGGCATATTATAACTTGTACTACTTAAATCGAACTGTTGGAGCATATACATTCTCTTTTGTGCTGAGGATGCTTCATAATAGTCTGCAAGCTCTACTTTTTCTATTTTCTGATGGGCTGTTTTTGTAGCATTCTGAATATATTCGCTTATTCCTTTTATTGTTGATCTTTTAAATATCTCACCTAATGATACTTCAACATCCAGTTCTTTATGCATTTTAGATACCAATATTGTTGCCTTTAAAGAATGTCCTCCAAGCTCGAAGAAGTTATCATTGATGCCTACCTTTTCTATTCCCAAAATTTCTTTCCACATTTCTACTAACTTTTCTTCTGTTTCGTTTCGTGGAGCTTCGTATTCAGTTCCTACCACAATAGAGCCTTCAGGTGCTGTAAGAGCTTTTCGATCAATCTTGCCATTTGCATTTAATGGCATTTGATCTAACTGTACAAAATATGATGGGATCATGTATTCTGGTAAACTTTTTAGTAGGAATTCTCTCAAATCCTTCGGAGTTAATTCCCTTACATTTATTTCCTTTTCTGAAACTACATAGGCACACAAATATTTAGCACCATTTTTATCTTCACGATCTACCACTAGTGC
>DAOVRZ010000011.1:0-76734 GCA_030627905.1 Halanaerobiales bacterium | reverse complement strand
GTCAAGGCGAGGAAACTGCTGGGATAATGCACCTCAAGAATCCTTTTTTGGACACTTTAAAGATGAAGCATATATTAAATCATGTGAAACTCTAGAAGAGCTTGAAGCTGAAATTGACGAATATATGGATTACTATAATAATTATAGATATCAATGGGATTTAAAGAAAATGACTCCTGTTTTATTTAGGAATCATCTTCTCAATGCAGCATAGACTTTTTTTAAAATGTCCTTGACAAAGGGTACAGATTATAATTGAGATAGGTTTCAAATTGTTCATCTGATATTTATACTTTAAATTTAGTAACAAACCGTCTTAGCTCAGCAGCCATTACAGCAAGTTGTTTAGCTGCTGATATAATCTCGTCAGTTGCAGCTAACTGCTCTTCATTTGATACCGCTACTTCTTCTGTATTACTGGAAAACTGTTCACTAACTGTAGATATTTCTTCTACTGTTTGTTGAACCCGTTCACTAAAAAGGTTCATCTCATTTGTATTCTTGGTTATTTCTCCAATGAACTGATATAGTCTCTCAGTATTACTCTTAATCTCATTGAATGCTTCACCAGTTACTTCTATTGCTTTCTTACTCTGATCAACAATTTCTATACTTTCGTTAGTTTTTACTACTGCTTTTGAAACATCACCTTGAATTTCTCGGATTAACTCTACTATTTTTTCTGTAGCCTTTACAGAATCTTCAGCTAATACTCTGATTTCATCTGCGACTACACTAAATCCACGCCCCGATTCTCCAGCTCTAGCCGCTTCAATAGCAGCATTTAAAGCTAATAGATTTGTCTGAGTGGCTATATTACTGATCAATTGAATAATTCCACCAATCGCTTCAGATTTATCGCCCAACTTCACCATAACTTTTTCCGACTCTATAGTACTCCTCTTTAGGTTATTTATTTGTTCAATTGAAATACCCACAGATTCACTACCTAATTCTATTTTTTCCATTGTAGTATCAGCTGTTTCAGACATTTCTTTAGATTTTAAATCAACTTCATTAATTTTACTAACCAGATTCGATATCAGGTTCGCCGCTTCATCTATTTGAGCAAATTGTTCTTCTGCTCCTGAAGCAATATCTTGCATAGCACCTCCTACTTGTGCAGTACTCTGACCTACCTGTTCTCCCGCTTCTGATAATTCTTCACTAGAGGAAGCCACTTCTTCTGAAACCTGAATTATATTTTTAATCATTGCCCTAAAACCCAGAATCATTGCATTAAATGACAGGGAAATTTTATTGACTTCATCATTACTTTCAGATTTCTGGGTTTCATTTATCTCATTAACTATAGTTAAATCACCCATCTCAGCTATGGACATTTTTTCAGAAATCAGAATTAATGGTTTACTCATTTTTCCCATTATAAAATATGAAATAAATGCAACAATGAAAAATATTATTCCAGATACTATACCAATCCCTTTAAAAGTCTTTTGAACCATTTGATCAACAAATTGTTTATTTGCTCCTACATACCAAATTCCTATGATTTTACCTTTATCATCCTTTAATGATGTATAAGCTGTCTGGTATAAATAACCTACAACATTTGCTTCTCCATAATAGTCTTGACCTCGTCTTAAAACCGTTTCTACGACTTCATCTGAAACTATTGTTCCTACTGCTCTTTTACCATTTTTCATAACATTAGTCGTCACACGAGTATTACCACAAAAGATCGTCACCGTATCTCCCGTTAATCTCCCAACTAGATCTACTATTTCATAATTATCATTTAATAGTGTATTACCTTTGTATAACTTTTCACCATCACGATACCATGAACCAGGATATGCTCTATCCAAAATCTCATATCCTGTTTTAAGATCAGACTTCACCTTTTCTACAGCAGTCTTTTCAGCCTGGTTTGTAACCAGAATTTTTACAGTAAAGAGAATCAATCCAACCAATATTAACAAACTACACAAAATCATTATAGTAAACTTAACTTTCCATGATCTTTTTCTTAGCATATGTTCCCTCCCTAAATTATTTTTCTTGTTTAGAATTAAATTATAATTATATTTTAACTTCTATATTTTTATCTAAAATCCTTTGTATTTTATAACTAAACATTGCAAAAATCATAATTTTCTCAACATAAAAAAAGAGCCCTGACTACATTAGTAGTCAAAGCTCTTTCTAGGGGTAAAACAGAGTTTATTAAGGGTTTTCAATGATAAAATCAACATGATCCACCAAACTATATCCAAAAGGGAAGACATAACCTACCGTTTTATTATTTATAATCCCATTTGAGTCCCCACTCTCACCAGAATCCCCCGCAAAATTCTGGTCTAGGTAACCAGCTAAAACCTTCCCTAAAAGCATGACATAGCCTTGATGATGCATCTCCTGCACAAGACGGCATTCAAGATGAGCATAGCATTTCTGGATCCAAAAGGGTTTCACTTTTTCAGATACTTCTACAGCAAGCCCTAACTCATCAGGCTTAACAAGCTGGCCTCGAAAATTCAAAGACCAAAAATGCAGAATATCTACCAGATCAACACTTGGAAAGTTAACTACAAATTCTCCACATTGTACAATATTTTTATATAATGGAGAATCTTCACTACAGGTTAAAAGATAACAAGGCATCTCTTCATCTAAAGGCATCCCCAAGCCTTTAAAGGCAACCTCACTCTCTCCATCTGCGTTTAAAGTCGAGATCAATATGGCTTTAACCCCGGAAACCTACGCCAGAAACTATATCCCTTGTACTGATCAGCATTAATGACCAGTCTCTCACCTAACATCCTACCCACTCCCCACATTCTCCTCACCGATAGAACGCGTGTTCTATTTATATTATAGCACCTACTCAAAAAAAATGCAAGGGAAATTTTAAAAAAATATGAAATGTAATAAAATGGGCAAGATATTAAATCTTGCCCAACCTCATAAGCTCTATTTACCATAAAGATCATTTCTAGAAAAAATACCTACAGCCAATATCAGTGTTCCCAAAGCTGCCGCAACACTAGCTACCACATACAATGTCTGGACAGAGTAATACTGATAAATCCAACCCCCAACTAAATTGGCGACTACATTTCCAAAACCAAAAGTGGTAGCCCAAAATAAACTTTGACCAGATGTTCTCAATCTAGACGGTGTCAAGCGATCAACATATACTACTGCTGAAGAATAAAATAATCCAAAAGTAAGACTATGCAGTAATTGATAAGCCAACAATTGATAAGGAGAAATAGCAATACTATTTAAAAACCATCTTAAAATTGTCACTCCAAAAGCAATAAGTAATAAATTTGGGATACGATATCTCCAAATTAATTTGGCAGAAAAGAAGAAAAAAGGAATCTCTGCAATAGCAGCTATCATCATTGCCAAACCTAATAAACTTTCCCCTCCACCCAATTCCTTAAATAAAAACGGGAAAAAAGTATTATTTATAGCATTACTCCCAACTACAAAAGCAGATGCTAAAAGAAAAATCACAAATTCACGATTTTTTAGCAATGGCCAGATTTTAACTCGCTCTTGTGTATTTTTCCGTATTATATTTTCCTTAACTGCCGAAGGCAAACGGATTGAAAGAAAAGCCAACAACAAAGCAATCACTACATAATTCCATAATGCCACAGAAATGTGGGTAATTTCGATAACCTTACCAACTCCATAGGTTGTTAGCGCAAACCCTAATGACCCTAACCAGCGAATCTGTCCATAACTCACATCACTCTTAGCAATGGTTCTAAATACAATGCTGTCATAGGTAGGTGTTTGTGAACTATAAAATAAATTAAATAAGATCATATAAATAACAATACTCATAAATGATCTTCCAACCGCAAGCAAAGCAACTGATCCTGCAATTCCCAAAGACAAATAAATTAAAACCCTCTCTGGACGTCCAGTTAAATCACTTACCCAACCCCAAAAAGGTTGTATCAACATCATCACTGCTGGCCCAATCGCAGCAAAAAAACCAATCTGTACATTCGAAAATCCTAATTCTCGAATATATAAAAAGATAAAGGGGAAGAATGTTCCAACCCCCATAAAGAGTACAAACCCATATATTCGTAAAATATTTATATCTCGTTTCATTACTTTTCTCCCTACTCAACATTCTTACAATTTATCTGATTCATAGCCTTCTCAATCCCTTTATCTAGCCACAACTCAATTCCAGCGCAAGCACGGGTAACTGCTTTATCCATCAGATCCCGATCTTCTTTAAGAAACCGACTCAAGACATAATTACTCACTGGCATCTGGTCTCCAGGATGACCTATTCCAATTCGTAATCTTTGAAAACATTTAGTATCCAAGCGATCAATAATCGAACGAATTCCATTATGACAGCCATGTCCACCAGCTTTTCTCATCCTCAATTTCCCTGTTTCTAAATCCAGATCGTCATAGATTACCATAAAATTTTCCAAAGGAACTTTAAAATAATTAACAAGTTGAGCAATTGCCTCTCCACTCAGATTCATAAAAGTCATGGGCTGAGCAAGAATAACTTTCTTATTGTTAATCATACCCTGTCCTATTAAAGCTCTATGCTTGGTTGAAGATACCCGAATTCCATGCTTTTTAGAGAGTTCATAAATCACCTTAAAACCTATATTATGTCTAGTATCTTCATATTTTTTCCCAGGGTTACCTAGTCCTACAATTAAATACAAGGCATTTCCCCCCCTTTTTTTTTAGTACGACTTTAATAAACGTATAGATGGCGTAATCTGATGATTACGCCATCTATTGTCAATTCAATTTTTAACCTAACTATTCAACCTGTTCCTCATCAACTCCCTCTTCATCAGTAGTTTCACCGCTAGATAAAAGAATAACTGAGGCAACCACTTCATCAGGAGAGGAGAGAACAATCATATTTTCTGAAACGTCAATATCACCTATATGCAACGATTCTCCAACATTAAGATGGCTCACATCAACACACAAATTTTTTGGCATTTCGGTCGGTAAACATTCTAATTCTATATCACGTTTTTGGTATTGAAGAACTCCTCCCACCTTTACACCTTCTGGAGTACCTTCAAGATGAATGGGTACTGTAATCGTAATCTTATCATTTAAGTTGATGGAATGAAAATCTGCATGGCGCAAAAAACCTTTTAAAGGATCACGCTGAACATCTTTTAACACCACAACCTCAGTTCCCATTTCAAAATCTAAATCAATTAGTGAGTTTTTGCCTACAACTTTGTGCATCTCTTTTTCACTGATGGCTAACGCTAAAGGTTCCTGATCTTTTCCATATAAAACAGCAGGGATCTGACCTTTATTCCTAAGTTCTCGTGAATAACTTTTTCCATAGTCTCCACGCACCTCAGCTTTCAGCGCTAGTTTTTCCAAAAATATCGCTCCCCTTTCGTAAAACAAAATGAATTACTTATATAGCGATATTTTTTCCTTTTTGAAAAAATTTATCCATCTTTTTAGAAAAGATCACTAACTGACTGATGCAAATGAATTCTATTAATAGCTCCAGCAACTAATTCAGCTACCGAAAGAATTTTTAAATTAGATAATCTCTCTTCATTTTGTGGAATTGTATTTAAAACTATAACTTCATCAATTGGAGCATCCGCCAAACGCTGAATAGCTGGACCAGAGAAAACCGGATGTGTACAGCAAGCAAAGATTGTCTTTGCTCCCCTCTCCTTCAATGAATGAGCGGCTTGAGTAATTGTTCCAGCAGTATCAATCATATCATCAAAAATAATCAGGTCACAACCTTCAACATCACCAATGATATTCATAACCTCAGAAACATTTGCCTTAGGACGACGCTTATCAATAATTGCAAGATTTGCTTCTAATTTCTGAGCGAAAGAACGTGAATCCTTAACTGCACCTACATCAGGAGCAACAACTGTCAAATTATCAAGATTCTTTTCCTTAAAATATTTTACCAAAATTGGAGCTCCATAAAGATGATCAACAGGGATATCAAAGAAACCTTGAATCTGTGGAGCATGCAAATCGATGGTTAAAACCCGGTCAGCCCCAGCAGTAGTCAATATATTTGCTATCAGTTTAGCTGTGATTGGGTCACGCCCTTGAGCTTTACGATCTTGCCGTGCATAACCATAATAAGGAATAACAGCAGTAATCCGATTAGCAGATGCTCTACGACAAGAATCGATCATACATAAAAGTTCCATCAAATTCTCATTCACAGGTGGACATGTAGATTGTACAAGAAAAACGTCTGCACCTCTTACACTTTCATTGACCTTAACGTTAATCTCTCCATCACTAAATCGAGAAATCTCCGCATCTCCTAAAGCACACCCTAATTGAACACAAACCTCCTGGGCCAGTTCCAGATGTGCATTACCAGAAAAAATTTTCAGTGTGTTTCCCTTGTCTTTCATTTTTAATTCCCCTCCCCTAAATAGTACACGTAAAATAATGTGCAAAATAAAGTCAAAATAATAACAAGTTATTATTTCTTAATTTTAAAATCAATTTACCTTTTTTCAAATTTACGGCCTGGAACTCCCACTACAGTAGTATTTTCAGGAACATCTTTTGTAACCACTGTACCTGCTCCAGTTCTAGCCCCTTCCTTTAACTCGACAGGTGCAACCAATGTCGAGTTACTTCCAATGAAAACTTTATTAGCAATGCGAGTTTTAGATTTATTCTTACCATCATAATTTGCAGTTATTGTACCTGCACCAATATTGCATTTCTCTCCAACTTCAGCATCGCCTATATAGCTTAAGTGTGGAATTTTACTACCTTTGCCAATTACAGATTTTTTTAATTCAACAAAATCACCAATTTTAGCTCCAGCGTGAATCTCATTACCAGGACGAATGTAAGCAAAGGGGCCAATATTTACTTCCTCATGAACCACACTATCTAAAATAATTGAATTAGTAACATTGACACCGTCTCCAATTTTAGCATCTTTAATCCTACAATTAGGTCCAATAAAAACATTTTTTCCAATCTTAGTCTTACCTTCAATAAAGGTGAATGGATAAATAATTGTATCTTGACCAATTAAAACTTCATCATCAATATAGGTGGTTTCAGGATCGATTAGCGTAACGCCCTGAAGCATCCAATATTCATTTATACGACAACGCAAAATTTTCTCTGCTGCTGCCAACCGAACCCTATCATTGATTCCAATGGTCTCTTCTGAATCATAAGTCTCTACGACCTCAACCAGCACATTATTACGAATAAGAATAGAAAAAACATCAGTAAGATAATATTCGCCTTGATTATTGTTAGGTTCAACCAAATCAAGAGTCTTAAACAATTGCTTGTTATCGAAAACATATATTCCAGTATTGATTTCATTAACTTCTGCTTCTTCTCTAACTAAATCAGCTTGTTCAACAATCTTTACAAAGCGTCCATTTTCATCACGAATAATCCGACCATAACCAGTCGGATTATCTAAACATGTACTCAATATAGTAGCATCAGCCTGACGTTCAAAATGTATATCGATTAACTTGTTTAAAGTATCTACAGTCAATAACGGAGCATCTCCAACAAGCACTAAAGTCGCTCCTTCAAAATCCTTCAATGCTTCTTTAGCCTGCAATACTGCATGACCAGTACCTTTTTGTTCATACTGATAAACAAAATTTAAATTCTCTCCACTAATAGTTTCTTTAACAACATCACCCTGATGCCCTGCTACCACAATGGTTTTTTTAGAATCTAATCTTTCTGCTGTATCAGTTAAATGCTGCAACATAGGCTTTCCTGCCAATTTATGTAATACTTTTATTAACTGTGATTTCATTCGAGTTCCTTTACCTGCTGCTAATATAATCGTTGCTAGATCGTGCATTAGTTTTTCCTCCTTTACCAAATTAAATCACATGTAGTTTACAAACTCACATAAAATATCTTCAATACGTTTGGACAATCTCCTCTTTTTATTCTACAGGAAAATGAATTTTCTCGTATTTTAATTCAATTTTGTTTTGGTAAGGTATCAAATAATCCAACCGTTCTGGTCTATTAAAGTTTGGGTTTTTACCTGTCATAAAAAATTGTCGAAGATAAATAGGAAATAATGCGTCCATTAAACCATATTCAATAAATGTTGATAAGTTCTGATAAGCCGTATAATATCCTACTCCTTTAATTGAAAAAAGTTCTTGAACTAATCGTTTTAAAGCTGCACTACCTATAATATTAGCTAAGTGACTTTTTCGAGCCATCTTCATAGTATCATCATAATAATGAAGCTCTGGAATTTCTTCTTCATATACCTTTTCTAAAACAGAGCGATCACAATTAAAATTATGCCCCACAATCACATCAGGTTGAAAATCTCGAATAACTTCTCTCAGTAGTTGGATTCCCACTTTTGGCTTAACTGAATTAGCCAGATCAGAATTTGTAAAAATAAAACCTGCATAAAATAGATCATTCTGAGAAATAACAAACTGAATCGAATCCAAAGGACTTAAAAGATATTCTGTATCCATCCCCATAATGACTTTTGCATCAGGTCTAATACTTTGAGCAGAAAAAAATTGCGGAGTGATTAATTCATTATAGGTACTGTCAAGAGTAGCTAGTTGACGCATGATTTTAGACTCTAAATTCTTGATTCCAATCACTTTTGCTACTTCTTTGAGAGAAGCAGCTTTAAATCGGCTCTCTGTTGGGTATGCTTTTAAAACTAACTTTAATCTTTTACCTCTTCCTAAAATAGTGGCTAATTTATGGGGATATAGATCTTCTTTTGTTACATACAAGTTCATTCTAAGTAACCCCTTTTCCAAAACAAAATAGAACAACTTTAATTTTTCATTTGTAAAAATAGTATAACCAAGCCAAGTATGATTATGTTGAAAAAATAAAATACCCTTCAAAGATTGATTAAACAATCTAAAAAGGGCTAATCATTAAGATTATATCTCCTCTAAAATCCTCCACAGTTCATCACGAGGTAAAAGTTTAAACTCTTCTTTCTCTCCATTAACCCAGAGATTTTCCCCAGAATGAACCATTTTACCAATCTTACAAGCCAAAATCCCTTTCTTTTTCAGTTCCTCAATCAAATCATCACCATTAGTAATAGTAATTAACATTGTTCCAGAAGATATTAAACCTAAAGGGTCAATTTTTAGCGCATCACAGATAGCTTTAGTTTCTGGACGGATAGTCACTTGATCTTTAAAAAGATCAAAACCTAATTGTGACGCTTTAGCCAATTCATAAAGTGCACCATAAATACCACCTTCAGTCACATCATGCATAGCAGTGGCACCCATCTTGGCTGCTAACAATCCTTCTTGAAGAACACTAATCTCATCAAAGAAATTTTTCGCTGATTCTATAGTTTCAGGTTGAATACCCTTATTTATGAGATACTCACCATAATCATTTGCAAGTATAGCAGTCCCTTCAATCCCTGCGCCCTTAGTTATAATAATATCATCCCCATATCTAGCACCTGAAGAAGTAACATATGACTCTTTCAAAGCTTTCCCTATAGCTGTTGCGGAAATAATCGGTTTACTTACTAAACTAGTGATTTCTGTGTGACCACCTAGAACATCTATTCCCAATTCTGCTGCTCCTTGATCAACTTCCTGCATAATCTCTCTTATTCTATCTTCAGCAATATCTTCAGGCAAAAGCATAACCAACTGCACCCCAACAGGTTCAGCACCATTAGAAGCCAGATCATTACAAGAGACATGAACTGCTAGACGCCCAATTCCTTTGGATGCCCCAGTAATTGGATCAGTTGAAATCACACAAACCAATTCGCCAAAATCTATCACCGCTGAATCTTCACCAATTCCAGGATGAAGTAGAACATCTTTCCGCCTGAACTTAAGCTGAGTAAAAATTAATTCATTTAATTTCTCCGGTGTGAGTTTACCAACCTTCATTTTTTCATCTCCAATCCAACTTTAACGACATTTCAGAAGGCGAAGTCCCCCTCCTCTATAGGTAGGGGTAGAAGTCTTACAATAACTTCTAAACTTCAGTGGGAGTTCAAATTCCCTTCTGAAGTCGTTAAACTTAAGAAATAATAACTTCGTTATTATTTCTTAAGTTTAACCGCCTCTTATAACCCTGTCTCTTCTTCAAATATTTTTTTCAAAGTAGCAGATAAAGGTATTGCGATTATAGCACCCACTACAACCTGTACCATATCCATATACAATTCAGGTAAAACTGCAGGCCATCCATATAAAAATCCAGATGCAAGAGGATAACCTATCATAATAGCCAATCCACCGATTGAAATCGCTAAAACTTTTCCACCCGTCTTCCGTCCAGCACCCAATCTACCGACTAAATAACCTTCCAACCCCTTAACTAAAAAAGTAATTGGAGCCCAGGGAATTAAAAAGCCTGCGTACATATCCGCAATAGCAGCACCCAAACCACCTGCAATTCCACCAACGAGTGGTCCAAATGTCAAAGCTGCAGTATAAATCATAATCTCACCTAAATTAAAATAGCCATGGGCAAATGGAATCCTGAGTGCAATCGTCGCCACCGTCGTTGCAGCAGCAAAGAGAGCCATAAATACCAACTTTTTCGCTGAAATATTTTTCATTTTCTACTATCACTCCCTTTTTAATATATCCAATCTTAAACAGTATTCAACAAGAGAGTGCTTTTTCCTTCTATGTTTTAATACTTAATCCTGGGATCAAGAAATGCATAGGTTATATCAAGAATCGCGAAAGCAATACAATATATTAAAGCAAACACTGTTAATATACCCAACTCAAGATGTATGTCACTCATACTGATTGCTTCCCATAGTTTTAAACCAATTCCTGGCCACGCTAAAACTATTTCCAAATATATATCACCACTTAAGGAGCTTAACAATGATGAAACAGATAATGTAACAATAGCTGGAGAAGCCGTTCTTAAGGCATGACCAAACAAAATTTTCCTTTCCGGAAGTCCTCTACCACGTGCAGAGATTATATAATCTTCTTGAAGTACTTGTAAAATGAGGCTTTTATTCAGATATGCATTTCCCCAAAATTTCACAAACACCACTGTAGAAATGGGTACTATCATGTACTTTATTCTATCAAAAAATATAGCTATTACACCTTCTGGAAGTGGTGATGAGTGTAATGAACCAAAAGGTAGTATATTTAATTTATAAACAAAAATATAGAAGCTACCCACCAGGACGGAGTACCAGAGAATATCATAGTCATTAATGATGTAGATTTGTCAAGATTATGGCTCTTTTCTAACATAGATAATACTTGTTGCTTTATTTGCTCACGTTCTTCTAGAGGTTTATTTATCGACATCAACGCTACCGCTCTACTGGTAGCAATGTTAATATCTGCCCTCTCAAGCACTTCAAGATGAACGTTTAATACTGCCGATAACATAAACACAATTAAAACATAAGCTATACAACAAAACACGTCTAACAATATATTTTACCATACTAACTATGCCACTAAATAAAGACAAAAGCTACTATAATATTTAAATAAATTAATTTCTACAAAGTTTGATCCCTCATTTTGCCAATACTTCTTTCTATTTAAGATGTGGCACCATTCACCCCTTTCTATATATTTCTACAAAATTTAACCCTAATATTGTAAGGATACTATAAAAACCGAAATTTTGCAACTAACTTAATACTGTATTGATTCATATGGAAACCTTTTACCAGAAAATTTCTTCAAAAAAAATCCGTGAACCGGATTAACTGATTCACAGATTTTTTTATCTTTTGAGTTAAGACCCCCACTTCTATAAGTGGTGGGAATTGTTTTTAATCTTCAGTGGGGGTAGAATCCCCTACTGAAGCCCCGATGTTCAGCTTTAGCTGGACGAGTTCACTACTAATACATCTTCAAATATTGATCTAATTCCCAAGAATGAACTTGAGTACGATAAACTTCCCATTCGATCATTTTAGCTTCTACAAAATGATCATAGATATGTTTTCCGAGTGCACTCCTAATTACTTCATCTTTTGATAACTCCTCTACAGCTTCCATAATATTAAGTGGTAAACTGCGAATTCCTTCACTCTGTCTCTCAGCTGCAGTCATGTGGAAAATGTTATTCATTGTCTGTGAACCTGGATCAATCTTATTTTTAATTCCGTCCAATCCAGCCTTAAGAACAACTGCTAACGCTAAATATGGATTACAAGCTGGGTCAGGATTTCTCAACTCAACCCGAGTAGCATTTCCTTTAGCCGCTGGAACCCGGATCAAAGCACTTCTATTTGAAGCAGACCAGGAAATATAAACAGGTGCCTCATATCCTGGAACTAAACGTTTATAAGAGTTTATGGTCGGATTCGTAATAGCAGCAATAGCTTTTGCATGTTTTAGAATTCCACCTATATAATAATAAGCAAGCTCACTTAAACCTAATGAATCCTGTGGATCATAAAAAGCATTTTTCCCATCTTTAAAAAGTGATTGATTGATATGCATACCAGAACCCGCTTCTCCATATAATGGCTTTGGCATAAAAGTCGCATGATAGCCGTGCTCTTTTGCAATAGCTTTCGTTACAAATTTAAAAGTTACAATATTATCTGCTGTTGTCAGAGCATCCGAATATTTAAAATCAATCTCATGTTGACCAGGGCCAACCTCATGATGAGATGCCTCCATTTCAAAACCCATCTCTTGTAAAGCAAGGAAAATTTCCCGTCGAGTGTTAATACCCAAATCTACTGGGGATAGGTCAAAATATCCACCTTGATCATTAGGAATGGTAGTAGGTTGTCCATTTTCATCTAGCTTAAAGAGATAAAACTCAGGCTCTGGACCAGCATAAAGTGAAAGTCCCATCTCCTCCGCTTCAGCGATAACCGTCTTTAATGTACCCCGAGGGTCACCAATAAAAGATTCGCCATTAGGAGTATACACATCACAAATTAACCTTGCCACAGATTTTTCTCGTGGATGCCAAGGGAAAATGGTAAAACTATTGTAATCAGGACGTAAGTACATATCAGATTCTTGAATACGGGTAAAACCTTCTATAGAAGAACCGTCAAACATAATCTCTCCATCTAGTGCCCGTTCCAATTGATCAACCGAAATAGCTACATTTTTACTAATTCCTAAAATATCAGTAAACTGTAAACGTATAAAATTAACATCCCATTCTGTTGCCAATCGTAAAATATCTTCCCTAGTGTAATTTGGTTTCATAACATTCACTCCTTTTTGATTTTAGTAGTATAGTTCTTGTAGTTTACTTTTCTGTTTCTCTTTCTTTTTCTCTTCTTCGCTTTACAACCATATTCACCAATTGAGCCCGGTTGGAAACCGGGTATATAGATCTCAAACCTCGCTCAATCCCAGGAAGAGTTATGGCTGGGTCAATATGTGGTAAGTCTAAAGGTTTATGTTCTTTAAATTCCAATTCTTCTTTCACCATTGAGATATTCAATCCATTTTCAAGTAAAATTTTTATCTCCCTTAGCCTTTCAACTTCAGAAGGTGAAAAAATACGCTGTTTTCCCCGGGTTCGTCTGGGTTTAATTAACTCCGCCTCTTCATAGTACCGAATTTGACGATCTGTTAAACCTGTCATTTGTCGTACTCTCACCATAGAATAGATCGGTCTATCTTTCCTATCCATTATCTCACCACTTTTTTTCTGAATTGATGGGTCTATTTTATCAATGATCAAAGTCAATGTCAACTTCATGTTAGGTTTGTTAACATTCAAAATGAATATTAAATTAATTTCTTTATCAAAAAAATCGGGAAAGTTTATTCCATTTCCCGCATAAATATATAGTACTACTAAAGTGATGGAGGATTATCAAAATGAAATCTTATTTTGCTAACACATTTTCAGCTAAAGGTTTACTATCAGCAATACCTGACTGGGATGAGAGTTATCATGTAGTAACAGTGTATGGTATGCCTGAGTCCGCAGTGAATATTTTTATAGATGATCTTTTGCATGACTTACAAGTTCATGATATTCCAGTTCAAGCATATTTGAGCTGCATTTATCCTGATACACCTGATATTCTTATTATTCCCTCACTAAAGCAGGTCATTCTGAATAGCAATTATCTCTTCTCCCTTTTAAAGACAATATCAAATAAAATGATGACTCAGCAATTATCTATAGAAAAATTAAACATCACCCAACTATGCAGCAAAGATATGGTAGCACAATATCAAAAAACGATTATTGAACTGGAAGAAAAGATTAAATTTTACCAACAGGAAGGATACAACTTTCTTACACAACTTAATTTACTTCGCCCCTCACCAGGAGTTGTAACCAATGAGATGCTTCTCCTTCTCCAATCTATCTTTCCTGTTTCCGCAGAGAACACAGGAGAGCCTGAGAAGGTTCTAACCATTTCCATCACTAGTTCAGGTTGGCTTTCTGAACTCCAAAAAATTACTGCTACAATAAAGCGACGTTATATTCTTAACGGATCTAATTCTTTCTTGCAGACATTCTTTAAATTAGCTGAATCTCGAGCACAAAATCTAAAGATGAAATGCGATTTAATCATAAGTCCACTGTATCCCGATCAAATTATCGGAATCCTTTTTCCTGATGAACACCAGGCTATTCTTGCAAAAAATGACCGTCATGGCCTCATTCCTAACCAGAATGATGTTACCCTCAATTTTAACCATGATAAAAAAGAAGATGGGGCAAAATTAAAAGAGTTCGAACAAAAGTTAACATTAGGAGCGAATTCTTTTATTAAAGCCCACACTTATCGAAAAGAGTTGGATGAATACTACTGGCATACTCTTGATCTAGATCAACTGTTCACCCAGCGTAGGAGGGTGATGCATCAGCTTCTGGCTCATTGTGATGGTCAAGAGTTATGGCAGTATTTTTTGTAGAGAATATAAAAAATGCATGGCTACGTAGCAGAGAGGTATTCTCTGATGCGTTTTGCCATGCATTTATTTAAGTTACTACTTTATAAGTATCTTTCCCGATGAAGATAATCAATGCTTGCTTTAGATTCTGAGAACCCTTTTTTTATGTGTACAATAGTGGTCAACAATCTTTAAAATAAAATTCTTCCATTACCCCTCTCCACACTCAATCAATGCACCATACCCCACATTCGTTTTAGCACCAATACCTAAATCAAGGATGATCCGTTTAAATAATTCAATCTTCTCAATAGAAGTTAAAATACCACCTTTCAAATCGAACCTAAATTCAAATGTTACATTTGGTAATACTTTTAGAAAACGCAACGGTGTTGGAGCTAATAATGGACCAGGGTGAGGCGTAATATAATCCTCCCCAAGAATCTTACCTTTTTTATTGCCTTTTACTATTTCAGCAGCAAAAAAGATATCGCGTTCCTTCATCTTTATTGATTCGCCTTTTTTTATACCATCAAAAATTTCATATTCTAAATCATCAATACAAATTGAATTAAGTTGGGACTCAGAAGTGATCACCTTGCTTAATAGGTACTTTATGTACTCACGTCTTTCATCAGCACGCTGCTGATCCCTGTCCGATTTTTTCTTTTTATCATCTGGGTAATCATTTGGAAACGCACTTCTAAGCATTCCTTTAACCGATGATCCAGGTATAATTGGTAAACCTGTTAAGTAATCAAACTGAAATCCAATCTTAAACTCTTCATTTAGACCAACTTCATGAGTAATTCCTGTTCCGATCACCAACCCAGGATAAATCGTTTTCAAGGAAAATTTCTGTATTGACTTTTCAAGTCTTGATTTAGTTGAGGATTCTGGAAATATATAATCATACATCATCTTATTCTTATCTTTTATTAAACCCTTAGCATCACTTGCTTTCACATCTACCATACCTTTATTATCTAACTCAATCAAACTTCGCAAATCATCATCCCTATAATAATGTTTATAAAATAGAAACCCCAGATTACCTGTATAGTCCTTACCCATCAACCTCACCACCACTAGTGAGCTTAAATGTTCGGATCGCCAATTTTAAAGCGATCGCAGCCCGTTTAATATCTTCCTTTATATAATCTTCATTATCTTGATTATGCAATACATAATTAAGTAAAGTCTCCCCTTTAACATCCTCTAGCATTTTCTCCAGCCACTGAATAATTACTATCCGATCAACTTTATCTGAGCAGTTTAATCGACTTTCACCCTCATCTGAACCTTTATTAGAATAGAAAGCCAAAGTTGAAATAAGACCACTTTGAGTTAAACTAGCCCCAAAAGAAGCAATATATCCACTATACTTATTTTGAATAGTTGTTTTCTCCCCAAATTGTTCTCTAAGAATCTTCAAAGCATCTGGAATATAATCTTCGACTCTTTTTATTCTCTCAATCATTGTTACCACCATCTATCATCTTGAATTTGGTATAACCATATCCAATTGTTGCATTACCGCCAATTTGAATAACTTCATCATTTAAATTTTTCTCAAAATCTTTATTACAATTATCTTTATCAACCATAGTTATGAAATAAAACCTAGTTTCTCGGGGAATAATCTCTTCATACCATAAATTTTTGCTGATCCCATTTTCTAAATTATTCCTTGCAATCACAGGTAATTCCTTAACAATTTTTTTAAATTTATCGTCTGGAAATATTACCAAATTCTCACCAAACCATTCTTCGAGTTTTCTCCTGTGTGCATAATTTGAATACTTTTCTAAAAGCTTAACCTTATAATCTTCTATAATTACTTCTGCATCATCAAAAATAATTAGCTCGTTTAAAGAAGCAAAATCTTTACATACTTTTTCTAATATTTTTCTTCTCTCAGGCTCAATATCAAAAGTCTCCATCCAACCCAAAAGCTCACGAATCACCTGTGGACAAGTGGCACGATAAAAAGGTTTATGATTACTACGTACAGGGTAACTCAATAATTTTGCACTAAAAAACTTGTACCGTCCTTTTGTACTATCAGTACCAAAAACTTCGCTATACTTTTCATAACCAAAATGACTTCTAATAGCACCTTTCAAACTAGATGCATTAATAGTTGGAAATTCTGTTACTACATCTCTCTGTACCTGATTTTCAACAATATTATAATTTGTATCACCACTACCAACATGCATATCAGTTAATGCTTTAATCATATAAAAAGTAACCAATTTAATTTACCTCCTTTAAAATCCATGATTATAACCAATTTGATATAAATTTTTATAAGCTCGAATTTTTTTTAGCACAACATCCTTCTGACCTTTTTTTACGTAGATTACAGAACCGCGTTCCCAAAAATTATACTTTTGAGGAATTCGCGACATCCTTTGTAGTCCCCGTAAATTTCTAAAACTAACACCTTTTCGAATTGCAAAGGAAATACCATCAATTTTTTGCGGAAGATAACAATCACTTACTAAAATAATCTTGTTATGATCTTGATATAGTTTTGATTCTGAAATTATCTGATCAAAATCCTTTTTTGTTTCTTCAAATATAATCTGGAAAGTGGATTTATCTTTACCCAAATGAACAATGGATTTTTTAAAAGAATAATCTGTCTTTAAGAAAAATGCAAATTCATATTCAGATGAATTTTCTTTAGCTAAAGTATAATAAATCTGTTTGTAGAACCCATCCTCTTTTAAATTAAGATTATTACCTACTTTTTCAAAAGGAATAAAAACTTTATCATTTGAAATAACCATTGCTGCGTTTAAATTCATAAGCCCATCTACCAAACCATTTTTAGGATTATATTCTTTCTTTTTCTCATTGTCAGTATCCTTTTCAACTTTAAATGGCTGAAAATATTCTAAATTAGCCCGAAGTTTTAAATCTGGTTGCTCTTCTAGTTTGAAAGGACAATACTTTTCAGAACTTATTTTTTCAGAACTTACTTTATGATCTAGGGGTGCTGACATAATAAATTCTTTTTTTCCTTCTTTATTTTTATATAGAAGAATCGGAGAAATATCATTTATCGAACCAAAATTTTGTTTTTTATCACAGTCATCCATATTAAAACTTGCTTCACCAATCAATTTTTTCATTCTACTTATATCATTTGATTCATATTGACTTCGATCAGACTTGATTATTCTCTCCTGCACTAAAATCTCCTGTCGCAACATCCCCAATAATGAGGTTTGTTGAGGAAACTTTCGAGAGCATAAATAATATGTAAGATCATCTTTACCAGCAAAACTATCATTCTGTGAGTAATTTCTATAACCCCTTTCAGAACCAAAGAAAAAATAATCCAAAGGTTTTAATCGCACTAAGTAAGTTTTCATGATTCATTCCCCTCTTCATTTAAGAATTTAATAAACTTCAAAAATGAATGAATCTGATTGAAAAGCTGTTCAAATAGCTCATCTAATCTTTTTTTCTTATCTTCATTTTTCTCAGTCAGTTTATCCATCTCTGCTTTATAATCCTGATAAGTTGAAGCAATAAGATTATTTATATCATCCAATATTTCCACATATTTTTCATGTTTTTTAAATTTATTTTCAAAATAATTATCTAAGCTTTGCTTCCATAGTCGAGTATCTTGATCCTCCATCTGTAATATCTCTCTTAACAAAGATTTGTCCTTCATCAAATGGTAAATAACAGAATTAAGAAAATTAGTTTCTACTTTTGCGTCATCTTCTCCAACTTTCTCATGATCGATTTGATAGATCTTCTTTAAAATTTCTTTAAAATACTTATATGATTCACTATTCTTTGCAACAATAGAACCTGTTTTTTGACCACTATGTTTTATCAGATTAAAAGCAATAGCATTTTTCTGCTGTCCACCAAGCTTAAATTTTTTAGCCTGACCAAAAAGAAGCTTAACCGAATTTTCTAGAGCTTCATACAATGGAAATTTATTATAAGAAATCGTCAAACCAAAAGAAAGTGAAGGCTCTGGCAACTTTTCTACTGCTTTTGATGTCTTCTCAATCTCATTTTTAAACTTTATAAAATATCCATCAAAGATACCCGAAAGCCCGTCTAGTAAATCAAAAATATTTGCTATTTTTCCTCTCTCACTAGCTGCACTAGAGAACTTATTAAAAATAGGTGCGAAAAATAATAAATCATCTCCACCAGCATAAATCAATTCTCCACCATATTGCGCAACTAATTCTCCAGCTTCTAACGAGAACTTAAGTAAGCTTTTTGAAAAATCATCAAAATTACCCTTTGATAATCTTTCAACGATCTTGCCTATATTGTCTCCATCAGCTTGAACGATAGCGATATACTTATAGAATTTTTTTGCATCATCACCTAAAAATTTATAAAATTTTTCATAATAATCTTCGTCATTTCGATCTATACCCTTACATTTAAGGTGATTTTCAATATCATGATATTTTTCAAGCTTTAAAACCTCCACACTTGCTATCTCTGGCAAAGATTTTATCTTATATGTGCTATCTTTAAAAGTATCTTCAGCAAGAAAACTATTTTTGACATTGGTATTTTTGAGAAATTCCATGATATAGTTCCGCGTTTCACAAGGAATAATGGCTTCATATAGTTCTAATTGCTCTAAATAAGGCGAGATTTCGATAATATGATTAGAATTTTCTTCCAATTCAACTTCTACATAGTAAACCTGAAAGTAGTTGTGGATATAATCTTTCGCATCCTTACTTTCTGTCTCATAATTCTGAATTTCCAAAGTTTCAGTAATCTTATCAGCAATATTATCAAGAACTTCATTAATTATTTGATCCAAACGCTCAAAAGCATTATCATTTGCTTGAAAGATTAATCGGTCAGGAAAACCTACTCCTCTTTTGGATTTATTATCAGGTTTCAAAATCTCATCATCAACATATGGCAAAATAAATTTTTCAGCCAACCCCTTGTTTTTTAGTTCTATAATTAGATTTTTAGCGATATAGGAAAAAATATAACTTGCACCCCAGAGCTGCCCAGTTTTTTTTGCATTTTGAATTGTTTTCATGATTGGCCCGATTGTTATTCCAATGTATTTATTTGTCGCCATAACAATTCACCTCTATAATGGTTTTCATTTTTGCAGATTTTAACTTTCTATCTAAAAAATTTAGATTTTTATCCTTTACTTCTAATTCATTATTAAAGTAGTTCGCAAAAGAAGATAAGAATTCTATTAAATCAAATTCTTCTTGTAAAGGCGTCGATATTATCTCTTTTTTCTTCCCATACACAAAAGAAAATTCTTTATCAAAAATTTCCTCAGGAATCTCTTCAGGAATTATAGCAATATATTTACCAACAACTTTAAAAGTAATAGGAGATTTAAAACGTTTAATCAAATCATGCTTATATTTAATTTCCCCAGAGCGAAATTTTACACTCTCTGTAACACCCAATAAAGCACGAACATATTTTTCATTATTACTATCACTTTTATTTTCAGAAAACTTCAATAATTTTCTTTTTATAAACCTTTTTTCATTCCCTATATTTCGTTCTAGCATATATTTGAAAAGATATGATTTGTAATAAGATTTTTCTATTCCTTTTTTTTCATTTTTCGGAACATTAATACCACCCTTCATCAAAGCGTAGATAATAAAAATATCATCTAATGCTTCTTTTTCGCTATAAACTCCTCTAGTATTCTCTAGGTAGAAAAACCGCCTTTTCTTCTCTTTTAATTCTTCTAAAAACTGTTCTTCCTTACCTTTAATATAGAAAGACCCAAAGCCTTTATTTTGTCGCATACCAAAATTAGTTAAAGCAAAAAAAGTAGATAGATGAGTTTTAATTATTTTTATTAGCTTTTCATTTAAAGAAAAAATTTCTATACGAATATCTTTTTTGCTAAATACTCCTTTCATTTTTTTGTCTTCAGATTTTTTTTGATTTCCAAAAAACGAATTGTATTTTCCTTCTAATCTCACAGGCCTATTATCACCTAATTGAACAAAAATTCTTACTTTATAGTCAAAGGACGGCTTCTTCTTTTTCTTATCTGATTCAACATCTGTAAAGATTTTATAGATACTCTTATCCCCAATCAAATAATCCTCGAAATCTTTAAATTTCTTCTTGAACGCATATTCCACCAAAAAACTATCTAGTTTAGGTTTTAGCTCAGTCGCTCTTATAGTCGCCCCCTCTTGATCTGATTGAAAATGTATCAGAGGAGTGTATTGCTTTAAATCCATAATACATCTAGGCATATTATCAACTCCTTGTTATTATTAACATTACTATAGGAAAAATTAAAAATATTAAAATAGTAATATACAATACTACTTTTATGAAGAATTGAGCAAATTTTTTATGAAAAGTTTTACGATACAATACAAATAAACTAATTATAACTAACCCAGGAATAGATATACAGGAGAAAAGCCATTTCCATAGTAATTTAAAACCTCCATTACAAATGCTAGGTGCAAACCATTTATCAAATAAATCTATAACAGAAGTAAGATTCATCCCGAAGAATCCCGTAATAAATGACGGAATAACGAACAAGGCTCCAAGTATCGCAATGAGATCTAACGAATCACTATTCTTGCGCTCCTCTATTAAAGTTGCATACTGATGTAATTCACTAATCTCCTTCTCTAAAGTCTCAACCCCTTGGGAAATCTTCATCTTTTCCTGCATCAGACCATAAAGCTCTATTCCCTGTTCCTGAGATGAAATTTCTTTAAAATACATTCTGTTTACAAAATCGATATAGTGTTTATGTAATTCCCTCACCCGCTGTGTCACTCTGGAATCTTTCACGTCTGATACAAAAGAGACTTCCTCCGAAAAACATAAAATCGATGCTCTTTGAGCCAATGACAAAGCAACCATTTCATAGTACATCAATTTTAAATGTGGCACTAATGTGTTCTCACCGAAACCCGATTTATCAGTTAATGCAACAAACGAATATGAAGAAAGACCAAAAAGTGTACCATAATCAACCCAACGATCATACGTTGACTCTTCTAGTAAATTTTTTATCATTATTTTACTTTCACAGGTTTTTGAGTTCCCATCCACAAAAACATATTGGTACCAAAAATCGCTTTTAGAATAATAATACTCTTCTTTTTCTGAATCAAATTTCTTTAAAGTACCAGATAAATCATTATTACCATACCAGGATAAAACGAACATTCTATCATCAATAACAGGATTAATATGAATTTCCCCGACTTGAACATTTTCTTTCAATCCATTTTTAAACTTATCTCCTAAAAGATCTGTTATGATTCTCGAAACTTTGGTTGGGTTATCTCTAATTAAATTTAACCCATTAAAGTGAGTAAAGTCTTCTTTTATTGGTTCTGTTTTACCATTTAATTCTAGCTCAACTTCAAAAGGTAAGAAATAATTCTGAGCTTTATGAATATAGGAGTCACCCAAATCTGATTCTTTTAAAAACTGTGGATATACTCTTCGACCAAAATCATTGATCTTTAATATGTCATCACTTGATGAATACTGGTAATTAGCCAAATGATATGATAAAATCGCTACCCCTGTCTTATAGACTTTCAGTTTAATCGCATCAATCTTTAGCACGTACTTCTTACCATCTTTCAAAGTTAATATAAAATCACCTGTTCTCTTGTAAGAGAATTCATACACGGAAGATTTTGACTTATTTTTCGCGTTTCCTAGGTCAAAAATAACTTGTCTGGCATACTCATAGAAATAAACATATTTATTGTAGTCTTCTACTCCACAAGTAAACATAGGATCAGGTTTAACCCACTCACCATTTAATAAAAATTTTGTAAACTTGTCTGTATTTGTTCGTTGTTCAAAATCTAATTCATGCAGTGGCTTATCTTTAGCCTTATAATTCCACTTAAATGGAAACATAAATATATGATAACTTTTAAGTATCTTATCCTCCGACATATTCTATAACCTCCCTGATTATAGTATTAATCTCCAAGAGATTAATACTGCCTTGTGAGAAGCCAAAATAACCATTTTCTCCTCCTCCAAAATAAACCTTCGCCTCTCCATGTTTTCGTTGGTACAACTCCCCTAACTTCTGTGCCGCTTTACCATAATAATTTAATTCATCATCTGTATAAACAATTAACTTTTCATTGGGATAAAGACGATCACAAATTGATGAGAATTTATCAACTAAAGATTTGACGATAGTCACACCATTTTCAATATAAAGATGATCTTGGATAGATTTTTCAGCCAACTTTTCATCCTTTTCTGTCACACCCTGACACTTTCGATCTGCCCTACGAATCTTTTCAATCTCCTCTTGAGTAGCACCAAATTCCACCATAGCCCGAATATAACCAGTATCATTTTTTGCCACTAATTGCTGATAACGAGTCAGTTTAAGCCCTAATAACTCTGCTACCTGTTCAATGGATGCTGGCTTATAAGCATTATCGTTATGATGGTCGATTTCGATATACTTCTGCTGAATCGATATATCTTTGAATAACTCAATCCCAACAACAATTTGAAATTCACATAAATTTTTCAACTGTTCTTCGTAATCGCTTAGTTTAGCACCCCAAAATAAATTGTTATCCAGAAATTTTTGATTATGTGCTTTTAAAATTTTGGAAATCTCGATCATCTCAAGATCTTTTCCGCCCAATATGAATATATAGTTTTCCATATTCAGTATCACCTCCCTGACAAAAATATTTATGATAAGTCTATATATTTTCTACTTTAATATGGACTTATGATTCTGGCCTCCTTTAAAGTTAGCCTTTCTTTCAAAACTATATAAATATTTTTTCTTTTTTAAAATTTCCACACCGACAAAATATATTCCTTTAATTTTCACACATTTATGGAAAAATAAATATCCCTACAACGTTATTGTAACCGATTTTCAAGATTCCCATAAAATTAAACTTCTACATTTTCAAAATATCTCCTTCTATGCAAAATTTCAAATTACTGTCCTCAAGACGGGTATTTATCAAATTTTTCGTTTTTGCTATCATAAAGATAACAAAAAACATTTTAAGGAGGTCATATTATGACAAACAAAAGTAAACCAATGACTCAGAAAGCAGCATCCAGAATCCAAAGTGCTACTGCTAGAAACAACGGAGGAATAGTACCTAAAGGCAGTTTTGCTTCACGAACTCAATCAGCTGCTACCAAAAATGCAAACCAAACTAAATAATCCCTCCAATCTCCGAGTAACTTACAAGTTGCTCGGAGAGCAATATTGTTGTTCTTTGAGATTTATTTTATTAAATAAAAATTTTGTCAAAGGAAAAGGAATGTAATCTTATGATAGCGAATTAATTTATAACCATTTTTTGAGGAGGAAATCAAAATGACAAAACTAAATTCAAAAACTCCCTTTCCATCTGCTGGGGAGATTATTCATTTTGTATCTAATGCATTCCGCATAGAAGATTTTATCTATGACAAGACTAAACGTCAAACTTTTAACACATATCTCAGACGGCTAGCTCAAGAAAAAGACCTAGACATCGAAAGATTTGATGAAATGATTGGTCAAATCTTAGTGAACCTCCCAAGCGAAATTCAAAACACCCATTTCCCAAAGATACTCAAGGAATCAATCATAGATTTTTTGACAATGTATAAAAAACTGGTAATTAAAATGCCTTCAGCTTTCGCCAGTAGAACGGATATTTTGCAGATTATATGCCCACATTTCATTGATTTTTTTGCTATTCAAATTCAACATCTAAAGGATACATACTCCAATATAGACCATCAATTTCCACAAGAAAAATATTGGTTTCTTCCCAATGAACAAAAGGATACATGTCTTCCCATGGAGAAACTGCTAAATTGGTGGCTCGAAGTATGTGGTATAGAGAATTTAAATCAATTTGCTCAAAAAGTAGGTACTCAGATTCTAGACGAAAATTATGCAGAACAATTATACAAAAAACTTAACAAGTGGAAATCTGGAACCATTCCTACCTGGACTAGCATCTATGAACTAGTAGATGAAAATGTTAGCTATGATATTGAAAATCAGGCGCAATTGAAGCAGTCTTTTATGATTAATGCTCTTATTGCTCGAGCCGTACAAATTATTTTTCAAAAAGTACAAGAATATTTAGGTTATGAAACATTTGATATGATACTTGAACTATTTAAAATTACTTCAGACACTATGGAAGTTCAACCAGAAAAAGTATTTTCAATTTCTAAACAAAGCCATGAAATAATAAATATAGATATTGAAAGTTGCCCACCTAAATATAACTTAGAAAAGACCCAACGACTCATTAATAAGTTTTTTAATATGTCTAATACAGTTACAAATATCAACACCGAGAAAAAAGATGGTGACGAAAATATTGCAAAACAAACCCTTGAAGAGTTATCTAAAAGTAAAGCTTTTTCTAATGAACTAAAATTTCTAATTTCATGGAATAAAGGGATTTATTATACATTATTATATGACTATAATAAAGCACTAAAAGAATATGAAAAAGCATTTGAGGAAGGCAAACTAAGGGGAGGATATCTATTAAAAGAGATTATTCGCCAAGGAATTACAGTATCAGCACATTTAAACAAACCAGCAGCTTTTAAAAAGTTTTATAAGTGGGCACTAACGTATGATTTATTTTCAGACCCATATGAAAAAGTAGAAGATTGGATTCTTCATGACCAATCAAAACAATTCTTTAACATCTTCCCACCCAAAAGCTACTATACAAGTGTCTCCAAAAAGATAAATAAATTATATCAAGAAAAAGGCCTGAGTTGGATAATCAATCGAACTGAATGGGAAAATCGTAAGACTGACCTAAGAAACCCAAATCGATATATCAAAGGCTTTGGTCCAACCCCCTTGACTCAGCTTATGATCTTTGGAGTTATAGATCAGGTAGATAAAGTTAAAAAGCTATTTAAAGCTGGAGCTAATCCCAATGAAGTAGACAAAAACGGTACAACAGCATTAATGCATTGTCTGATTGGAAGCTCAAGAGAAACAGCTTTACTACTCCTAAATGAGGATATAACCGAAAGTATTAACTCACGAACAAAGAAAAAGAGAGTTACTGCATTATCACTTGCTATTGACATGGGAGATTTGGAACTTGTCGAAAAAATAATAGAAAAAGGTGCAGATATTCATCAAAAATGTAGTCCAGACGGTGAAGATGGTCTAAGTCCGCTATACTATACTATATCTCAAATTGGATATGCCCATTTAGACAAAACCTTTTACAAAAAACCAATAAAACCTGCAGATTATCTTAAAGGCTTGAAAATTGATGACTCTATTAAATACCACGGAAGAGCACTTTTTGATAGCGAAGTCATTGCTCATTCTGAAGCACTTAAAAATAAATTCAACGATAAAGATTTTAAGGCACTAATGAACATTCCAATAAAAATGGCTCAAGAAAATTTATCGAAATACTATGAAATTGTTGAGACATTAATTAAACATGGTGCCGATATTAATAAAAAACATTTCCGACACGGTTTTACCCCATTTCTATACAGTGCTGAAATAGGTGATATCAAGCTTTTCTCAAAGTTAGTAGAAAAAGGTGCAAATTTAAGTGATCGTCTAGATGATGGTACTTCCTTCTTTCATCTATCAATTGGTTGGGGGAGCTTAGACTTGGTAAATTATATACTAGATCATTTAGATGTACAACAATTTTTAAACAGCCCTAGAGGTAAATCAGATTATCCCATTCATCGTGCCGTAAAGCTTTTCCAGCCTTTAACACCTGAGAATAGTAACATATTATATACTATTCTAGACAAACTCCTAGTTCTCAAACCTAATCTTAATGTAAAAAATGATCAAGGTCAAACTCCACTGTCAATTGCTCATGAATTAGGTAATCTGAAGTTAATCGATAAATTAGTTAAAGCTGGTGCTGGCGAAATACACTCTTCTGGAATCATATTATTCGATTAAATATTTTCTTAATCTTTAACATATGTAAAGAGCTATCGAATTATATCCGACAGCTCTTTTTTGTTTTCAATAAAAGTCATGTTTATTGTAAGTTTAACACTTATAAATTAAAATAGGACTGAGATCAAGATAGTACTACTTCATAAGTATCTTTCCCAATGAAGATAATCAGTGCTTGCTTTAAATTTTTTTTAAATTTGAACCTATTACTACTTGCATATCTTTTCAGTTGCGCCAGCCCTTTTTCTTTGACCTCTTCAAGTTTATTTGCTTCACTCTTTTTTAAGTATTTTAATTCCCATATCCACTCATATTTAACATCTTGAAAACGAATATCTTTTTCTAGAAAAATATCTATATAACCATTTTCAACTTCTGCTTCACTAATACATTTATAAATTTCAACCAAATTCAAATACGTAGAAAGGATCAATTTTAAATATTTTTCATCAAAACTAATCAAGTCACGATTTGAGAGAACAGATAAAACATTTTCACTAATGAAATCTAGATATAATTCTATCTCTCCTTCATAAGCCATAGCCTCTATTGCTTCACTTAATTTTTCTACATTCAAAATCAATTGATATCTTTCTCTTAATATTTGGTCAAAATACTCCCAAAAGATTGTTTTAATAATTAAGTTAGGAATCTTTAAAAACAATCGTGTTCTAATCTTTTTATCAATTGTTAAAAGTCCCATGTAAAACAGAAGTGAAACAAAATATTTCTGATCATACATCATGTCAAAAGAAAACTTTGAAACTATACTAGCAGTAATTCCTTCATCTTTTATTATATTCTCCAAAATTTCACGATTTTTTTGATTAAAAGTTAACCGTTTCAATCTACTGTAATCTGTCTTTACATTCTCACTAATTAATTCTTTAGGAGGTTTTTTGTGACGTAAGAAGTATTGAAAGAAATACAAAATCATATCTGGATTATATACTCTTTTATCACAGTCTTCATTAAAGAGATAACCATTATAATAATCTCTTAATTGATCTTCCAAATTCTTCATTTTTAGATCTCTAAAATCGAATTCTACCTGTTCAATAATCTCACTTACCTCTTCTTCTGTAAATCCCAACATCTCGTTAAAAAAAGAATCCATTGTAACGTTTGAAGTAATATTAAAACCACTCGTTAAATCATCTAGCATAATTGGGGCAATCCCAGTCATAAATATTCTATCAATAATTCCTTGAGTACCAATCTTAATATTTTCATAAAAATCTCTAACAAAACTACTCGCACGAACAGTATCACGATAATATTTGTCATCACCCATAGCAATAATATCATTCGCAAAATGATCATATTCATCAATAATAAGATATACTTTATGTTTTGTTTTGGCAACTTCACCAAAAAAAATTCCAAATTGCCTGGTGATATTACTCTCTTTTAACTCTTGAATAATTTCTTCTGCTTTCGGAAAGTACTCATGATAATATTCAAAAAAGGTAATCAACATACTTAAAAATCTACCTTCAAAAGATTCTCGTAAACCATCTTGATTTATAGTATCTAGACCTGAAAAGTTTAATTTTAAAATAAAATATCTATTTTTTAACTCTGTGGGGTTTTTACCTATATATAAGCCATTAAATAATCGTTCAAACTCTTGAGAACTTTTTAGATCATAATAATGTTCTAGAGTAGAAAGAAAAAGAGATTTTCCAAAACGTCGAGGTCTGATAAAAAAGAGATACCGGCCAGCTTTCTCTAATTCCTCAATATATTTAGTTTTATCAATATACAAATAATTCTCTTGACGAATAACCCCAAAATCTGAAATATTATTTGGAAGTTTCATCTATTTTCCTCTCCTTTTAAACATCTGTATTCATATCTTATGTATTCTTTTCTCTAATTAATTATTATTCCCTGCCTATTAGCACATAATATATACATGAGTGGTTAAAGTTTGTTGTGTACGAATAGGTTATGAAAATAAAAATGCATGGCTACATACAGAAAGATATCCTCTGATGCGTTTTGCCATGCATTTTTTAGTGAATTCTACGTTGCTGGACTACCACTTCTTTGCCTGCAAAGGCTAACCCTAGTTCGAGAATATCCTTACAACCTCGGTCTAATAATTCTTGACGATACTTTTTCTTCTCAATCTGATCTAATGCATCTTGTGCTACATCCGCTAAATTTTTATCTTTTAATCCACGAGCTTTTTTAAATTCCATCACAATACCTAGTTTATTCTGATCTCTCGGTATTAGCATAACATCATATCTACCATATCCACTCTCACGATTGGATTTAACCTCATACTTTTCATTTAGATAGACAAGCATTCCAAGAACAAAAGCATGATAGACCCTCTCTGGTGCTTCGCCATCTGTATCAAAAAAACTCAAACTGTTTAAAAGAAATTTTTGAAATAACTCCTCAAAAATCTCGATATCACCTGTGATTAAGCTTTCTAACAACAAATCTACTTCTTTATTTTTAATACTACTTTTGAACCAATTCATGATAATATCTTCATACAAATACAAAACCTCCTGGTTGGGAATCTTTAAATCACAATACAATCTACCTCTTATTCTTTCTTCCGATTCTACTTTTAGATGATCTTCTAAGTCATATTCTTGTAAAAACTTCCCTACCTCTTCTTCTAATATTCCGAAATATTTATTAAATTTCTCACTCAATAGACTATAAACACTTAAATTATTTAATCCAGAAAAGATACTTTCCTTTGCCACACGCAAAATTCCTGTTAAGATACCTTTTTTTAAGGAAATATTATCTTTTAGTGCTCCACTTAAAAAGTTACGCATAAAATCTACGACATCATTGTAATATCCGTTTATGTATCCACTTTGGATTGGTGTATCATATTCATCAATTAAGATAATTACTTTTTCTTTATGATATCGTTCTAGATATCTGGATAAATCTTTTAATGCGTCTTCATTAAAGATTGTATCAGCCTTCATTATCATAATCTTAGTATATAAATCTTTTTCAAGACTCTCTAAAGCATCATTTGCCAATAAATAGTTGTGTCTTTTATATTCTTCTGCAATTATTTTCTTAAACATCATATAAGCCTTTTCCCAATTTTCCTGCCTAACGTCTTTGAAGGTTAAATAAATTAGAGGAAATTTCCCTTGATACTTTTGATATTCTTTACTTTTAGAGATGGCTAAATCTTTAAATAAATAATTTCTATCTTCATCAGTCTTTTCAAAATAATATCTAAGCATTGATATATTGAGAGTTTTACCAAATCTTCTAGGACGAGGTAACAATAAAACCTTAGCGTCACTGTCAATGATTTCTTTTATGAATAAACTTTTATCAACATAGTAACAATCATTATCTATTATTTCTTTGAAATCACTAATTCCGATTGGTAGCCTTTTTCTTTTCACTCTTATTTTTTATTACCTCCTTTCAGTTTGTTGGTATTTTAAAAGATTATATTACTAACTTTCTCGTAAATATTGTAAAATCCTTTGCCTATGTGCAAGTACAATATTTTTACAAAAAAAATAAACTAGAGAAAAAATAACTCCACTCTAGTTTAATCGCTCAATTTGCCAACACTTCTTCTGTCATTTTCACCATACTAACACTACTCCATTGAGATTGATACAGACGTTTATAAACTTCATTTGCTTTCATCAATTCCTGATGAGTTCCTATTCCTGTAATCCTTCCATCTGCAAGGACTGCAATCTGCTGAGCATTGATTATTGTAGAAAGACCATGTGCAATCACAATAACGGTATGATCTGAAAGTAAGTTTTGTAGCATCTTCTGTATATATTCCTCTGCTTTCCCATCTAAAGCTGATGTAGCCTCATCAAAGAGTAACATCCTTGATCCTTTTAGAATAGCTCTAGCAATCGCTAAACGCTGTTTTTGACCGCCTGACAGACGTGTACCTCTTTCTCCAATGACTGTGTCGTAGCCATCTGGTTTCTAAAACTCCCCCCAAGCAAATTTAACTATTTAAAAGTTAAATTTAATAGAGATGGATTAGATCCATCTCTATTTTTACAAATTTTATAAAACATATGGCCCGACACCACTTGCGCAGATAGCTGTACAATCGGTTCCACATCCAATTCCACAACTAGTTGTACAACTACTTGTACAACTTTGGTAACAACCTAAATAACAACCAGCTTCACATGTTGCAAACATACAAATTCCAACTGGTTTTACACCAAATTGAGACTTTCCTTTTTTACTTTTTAAATACATCTTCTTCACCTCGTTTCACTAATTTAATTTATTATTTATTTCTTCTGCAGAAGAAACCTTATTTACATCTGATAAAATACGTTTCACAGCTTTTGAACCTACTTAGTTAATTTCAACGTCAAATAGATACACCTATTTTATTGGTTTGATCTTCTAGCAGATGTTCTGTGCAAAAAGTGTTCCATTGTGATTGATACAGCCGTTGATACGCTTTATTCGATTGGATTAAATTCTGATGAGTCCCTATTCCATGAATCTGTCCATCTGATAAAACCACAATCTGTTGGGCATTAATCACTGTTGAAAGACGATGAGCAATTACAATAATCGTATGATTGGAAAGTAACTCCTGTATCATCTTATGTATATACTCTTCTGCTTCTCCATCCAATGCAGATGTAGGTTCATCAAGAAGCAAAATTTTAGATCCTTTCAAAATAGCTCTAGCAATAGCCAGTCGTTGTTTTTGACCTCCCGAAAGACGTGTACCCCTTTCTCCCACGACCGTTTCATAACCATCCGGTAAGCTCGTTATGAAATGATGAATATACGCTTTTTCAGTTGCCCTGATAATCTCCTCCATCGTTGCCTCGGGTTGTACAAGAAGTAAATTCTCTTTAATCGACATATTAAATAAAAATGGTTCCTGTGGAACAATCCCAATTTGGCCCCGCAGGTAATCTAAATTGAGTTGGCTAAGTGAATAATCATCCAGCAAAATTTTGCCCTCCATAGGTTCGTAAAATCTCAAAAGAAGATTGAGTAAGGTAGTTTTTCCACCACCACTAGCACCTACAAGAGCTGTCAACTGATTTGCAGGAATGGAGAAAGAAATATCTTGCAAAACAGGAATCTCGGTCTCATAACTAAATGTTACGTGATCAATTTTTATTTCTCCTATTGTCTTTTCAGGTACTAATCCCTCACGTTTTTCAGGGGGAAGCATAAAATTATCAATTAAAGCAAAAATTCTTTCCAAAGACACCATTGCTTGTTGAATACTGGCGTTCAATCCAGCAATATTCCCTAAAGAACCATTAAACATACCCGAAAATCTATTAAAAGAGACATACATCCCCATAGTCAAACTTCCACCAATAATTAAATAACCCCCGATTCCCATAACAATTAAGCTAGTAAAACTACTTAACCACATTGTCGAAAGACCTGATAAAGCCCCAATTACATCCATATTAATTTGAAGACTAAAAATTTTTCTAGTCCAATCTATAAATTTACCTTTAATTAGCTCTTCAATATGTAAAGCCTTAACTTCTCTTACACCAGAAAAAGATTCGGCTAAAAAACTATAATAATTATCGTTTAACTTTCTCATCTTCTTACCTTTTCGCCGCAAAATTCTACCAAACCACCCCATAACTAAATATGATAGCGGAAAAGCACAGACAATAATCCATGCTAAAGTCATATTAATTCTGAAAATTATAAATCCAATCCCGAATACTTTTACTATATCTAAAATAATTCGCATTGATTGAAATGTAATGATATTACTCAAAGTACCTACATCACCTTCTAATCGCGAGATGATCTCCCCAACTCGAAGCTCATCATAAACTTTAATTGGCAAGTTTAAAAGATGATCATATAAATCCCGTTTAAGATCAAGAATAATTCTATTACCTAATAGATCACTTAAATATGTCTCAAGTAGACTAATTCCACCATTTGCCAAAGTTAAGCCAAAAAGAAATATAATTGTCTGCCAAATTAGATCCATTTTCTTATCTAAAATATAATCTATAATTCGACCGTAAAGAAGGGGTTGAAAAAGCTCGAAGACCATACCTAGAACAATAGATGCAAATGTCAGAATAAAGAAGACTATATGGGGTTTTAAATAGCCAAAAGCTCTCCGAAGTAACATCAAATCGTCTTTCGATAAAAACGATTTTTTATTTTCAGTTTTTTTCATAGCATATACCGCCTTCATGTTATAAAGTTCAAACATATTTACTTATCGACTTTCAAATACTAAGAGTAAAGACAGTAGTAATCCTTCTCCATCTAAAAACAAATTTAAAATATTTATAACTTGATCTTAAAATAGAGACGAAATTATTCCATCTCTATTTTTATAATTTTACATAGCCATTGGCCCTATGCCAGCCGAACAAGTATCTGCACATAAGCCTGTACACCCACCACTACAACCAGTAGTACAAGTTCCAGTACAGTTAAATCCACAACTACTATAACAACCAGCTTCACAGGTAGCCATCATACAAATTCCAACTGGTTTTACATCAAATTGAGATTTACTTTTTTTACTTTTCAAATACATCCTTTTAGATATATCTGTTTTTCTTAAAATTACTAGAATCAATATTAATAGAGATGGAGTTTTAATCCATCTCTATTATGACATCTTATAATACCTGTGGTCCTGGGCCAGTTGCACATGTAGCAGCACAATTATAAGTACAAGTTCCAGTACAACTAGTACAGTTAAATGCACAACTACTATAGCAACCAGCTTCACATGTAGCCATCATACAAATTCCAACTGGTTTTACATCAAATTGAGACTTATCTTTTTTACTCTTCAAATACATCTTTTTCACCTCCATTCTTGAAATAAAATATCATACATATGTATGTTTTTTGAGAATCGTCATAAAAGACAATTCCCAGCCTCTAGAGCAAAAGTTTATCTATTAACCACTTTCTCCAATGGATCATAATAATCGATCTCTGGGAAAATCTCATCTACAGAACGTGGAGTTAATTGCCTCAAAATTCTTTTTTCTAGCAGTAATGTTGCATATTCTTTACTCATCTTCCGCTCAATATGACTGACTACACATTGAACTTTACCAGGGATTAAGTATTCTTTTGTCTGCATCTTATTTTGATAAATACAACGACGACAATGATATGCATCACAAGCTGAACAAAGAGAAGACTTTTCTCCCGTCAAAAATTCACGATAATTAAAGTTAATACCTTCTTCTACTGTTCCAACCGCATCTCCATTTTCCGTATAATAAAATGCTGGGCAGAGATAAAATTTTCCATCAGGAGCTAAAGCAAAACTATCTAAACCTGCATTACAGTTCGCCATCTTCTCTAAATGAATTGCATCTGAAAGAACATTCAACTCTAAATATCTTCCACTGGAAAGTTGTTCAGCTAGATATTCTGCAATTTTTAATAACTCATTTTCATAGATTGATAACTCTTCATTCGTCAACTTTTCTGTTTCTTCTAAAATCAAATTAATTCTACTCTGTTTCATAAAAATCTTCTTAACTATATCACTAAGATTAGGAATAAGATCAGCTTTGATTATTAAAATACAATTGGATCCATCCTGAAAATCTCCTACCTGATTATCATAAACAACTATAGCATCACGCCCTGTTACTTTACTGGTTCCAGACTGCATCTCCAATACATCCATACCCCTAAGCAAATCTCTTTCTTCCTCTGATAGTCCTTCAGGTGGTAACATCAAAACAGGAGTATAGAAGTTCTTTCTAGCAAACTCCAAACCTTTCTTTAAAGTTTCCAGAGACATTTTTCGATCTGACTCTTCCTTTGGTTTATATGTACAGTGTCGTACTGACTCATCGGATAAAAGAAAATATAAATGATCCTTACGCGGCCTAGGTATGTCACGATCTAGTTCAGCTACTTCCCTTACTCTAGCCCAATAGTAATCATTGGCTCTTACCCTTGCTTTATGCATCTTACAGATATAAGTAGCTCTTTCATATATTGTGTCGATTCTAGCATCATCATAGTTAAGACCCTGACACCAGGCACATCCTATTGCAACCTGACAATTTATACATTCTTCAGTACTTTGCTTTTCTAAGGTTAATGCCAAGAAAGGCCTAATCTTATCATGATCATAGCCATCCTCTATGTTACCTACTACATATCCTTCACGATTGTTTAGAGAATATCCAACAAAACGGGTACATGGATAAAAATTCCCTTCATAATCAATTGATAACATCCGTCCAGCGCCACACCAGTTAGCTTTTAAATTTTCTTCAGTGAGAGGAAATCCGAGACTATCAGAGAACAAAGAACAATTAAATTCATCCCATAGACGGTTATCAATAATGTAATCTGCCAACTGTCTTAATTGCTCTTCAAAAACTAAGTCATCTCCCTCTTCCCAACCTTCTTCAAAGATCACATTGGCAGGGATTGTCTTAATTCCTAACTCGTAAATACTGATAATACTATCCTTAAGATATGGTAAGTCAGCAGAAGCAAATGTCGCCTTGGTAGCTCCATTTGGGAACTGCTCTAACCACAAGGGAACATTTTTCACAACTTCCTCATAAGAACCTGAACCATCAGGTTTAACCCTCTGTTGATCATGCTTAATCTTATTACCATCAACACTAATTCCTATGCTTAAGTTATTTAAATTTTTCTTAATATATCTTTGTACTTCTGGGGTATGATATAACAACCCATTTGTAGATATGCTAATTCGATAATTCTCAAACCATTTATGGTTCAAACGATACATTTCGGTTTTAATATAGTCTGTAATCTGATCCATTAAACCTACTTCTAAGAAAGGCTCTCCCCCAATAAACTCCCAAATTACACTAGATTCCGGAAATTCATCTGGATTGTTCAGTATATAATCAACCGCTTTTTTCGCTGTTTCAAAACTCATCTTATTCTTAGTATTCTTACCCGTAATATAACAATATTTACAAACAAGATTACAATCCTCAGTAACAACAAAAGTTATATTTTTTACATCGGTCTCTTTCCATGATTCAATTTTGGATCCCATCAAATAATTTTCTACAGTCATAGTACTCACCCCATCCTTTAGCATTCAGTTGGATATTCCAAAAAGATATCACATGTGTTAAAATCAATCCTCCAGTGTCCACCATGTATATTCTTCCAATGATACTTCTGTGCCATCAGATCCCACCAACCCTGAAAATTTTGATTAGTATCACTAATATCCTGCACTACTTTCTCATACATAGCATCATCAACCTGTGAGTTCTGAGCACTGTTTTCCTGCAAAACCATGACTAATTCCTTTAAAGACATTTTTCGATTATATAATCTTTGAATCTCATCTCTTTCTTCTGAAGTAACTTGTCCCACTTTCTCTAACTTTTTTTCACATCCACAACTCATTATTAATCTCTCCTCTCAGATATCTTCACTCCCATAACTGCACCAATTCTTTTTTACGCGCATAACTTATCAAAGCCTCTCTTTTAATTCCTTCAAATTCAACCTTATACCCTCTACCACCAGTAGAGGTAATCGAACTGATTTTTTTAATATTTATCAAATAAGAACGATGACTTCTAAAAAAATACCTCGATAACTTTTTTTCTAATTCTTCAAGAGTAGCAGTTATAACATACTCCCTATCTTTAATATGATAAATAACCCGTTTGTCCACTTTTTCAATAAAATAAATTTCATCAAGCTCTACAAAATTAATTCCTTTCCCACTCTCAATCAATATTCTTTTGATAGGTAGTATTAATCTCTCTTCATATATATTTTCAATAGCCTTCTTCACAAAGTTTCGTGACCAGAAAAGACCCATCTCTTCAAAAATAAATCCACAAGCTTCTCTCAATCCATCAAATCTGTTGTTACAACGTTCTTGTATATTATCTATAGAAGTATAAAAAATTACTTTTACCTCTTTCTGATTTATCTTAATTTTCTGAATTATATTTAACCAATGCTCACAATACTCACTAATAATCAAAAAACTTCCTCTTTGTTGCAAAATCTTCTTTAAAACCAATTCACTTTCTGCAAAGTAAACTTGATCAACTTTAGAAATACTTTTCAATTCCAACCCCAATTTATCTAATCGTTTTACCTCTCTATGAACAATCGCGATCTTGAGCCCGACAAAAATCCTCTCCCTTACCGAAAATTCTAGTTTTGTAGATATATTTGACTTTATAACTACTTTTTCCTTTAAAATAATCTCCACTCATCAAAAATATGTCCTAAAAGTACAAATTTCTTGTCTCAAAGCAACATTTCCACTAACACTTTCCTCCTATCATAACTTAAAATTGTTTTTTGATCAGTCCCTCTAAATTCCACCTGATAGCTTCGTCCAAAAAGAATAAGTTTTTCAACCTGATGCAAATTAATTAGATAAGAACGATGACTACGATAAAAATAAAATGGAAGCCTTCTCTCCATGTCGCTTAAAGTTCCTGATGTATTCAATATTTTATCGACCATATGAAAAACTAACTGTTTATTCACCTTCTCAACAAAAATAATATCTTCTGGATTCAGAAAAAAAATCGTTTCATTATTTGTAATTAAAATTTTTTCAGGAACCTGAATTATTTTATCACTTTCTTTTAACTGTTCTACTACCACTCTATGCAACCATTCTAATCCCATCTCCTGTAAGACCACAAAATCAGCTAGTTCAAATCCTTTAATACTCGTCTCTAGCTCACACTTTAATATAGAGACCGTAGTATAAAAAATTACTTTCATCATTTTGTTTTTTTGGCTAAGTTCTTTAATGATTACATATCCATTTTCTCCTTCTAATGCTATGTCAGTAATCAATAAATCAATTTTTTCTCCTAATCCTATCTGTTTTAAATCATTATAGTTATTTACACACCATATTTTTTCAATCTCATCAACAGAATTTAAATATTCCTCTAGTGATTTTTTCATTTTATCATTATTAACAGCAACTATCAGTTTCATATTTTAACTTTTCACTTCCTTTCGCTAAAAAAATTAATAATTCTTTTTATACTTAAATTCTTTATTTTTTACCAAATTTCCTCCTTTTTATACTCTACAAAAAAATAAGCCACTATGACAAAATTATCACAGTGGCTGTTTCTTAAATTTTAAAATCAATCCAAAACAAAAAAACTAAAACAGCAGCTTAACTGTTTTAGCTCTTATATCTGTAAAATTCTTCAGCTTCTTCTCTAAACTATCACTACACCATATCCCCTAGTTCTACAACCACAGGGCAATGGTCACTTCCCATTATATCTGAATGAATTAGTGAGTCTTTAATTAAGCCTTTTAACCTTTCAGCAACAATAAAGTAATCAATTCTCCACCCTGCATTCCTCTCTCTTGCTTTTCTCATATATGACCACCAACTATAAGCATCTTTCTTATCTGGATATAGATATCTAAAGGTATCTATAAAACCTGACCCTAATAATTCTGTCATCTTTTCTCTTTCTTCATCTGTAAAACCTGCGTTTTTTCTATTTGTCTTTGGGTTTTTTAAGTCAATTTCATTATGAGCTACATTAAGATCTCCGCAAAGAATAACAGGTTTTCTGGAATCTAACTCTAATAGATAGTTTCTAAAAACATCTTCCCAAACCATTCTATACTCAAGCCTTGCCAGCTCTCTTTTAGAATTTGGTGTATATACATTAACCAAATAAAATTCTTCAAATTCTAGAGTTATCACCCTTCCCTCCTGCTCGTGTTCTTCAATTCCTACTCCACGTGTAAAAGATAAAGGTTTTTTCTTTGTAAATATTGCTGTACCAGAATAACCTTTTTTAACTGCATAATTCCAATACTGCTCATATCCTTCTAAATCTAACTCTATTTGCCCTTCTTGCAACTTAATTTCCTGAACACAAAATATGTCAGCATCTGCCTCTTTAAAGTATTCTAAAAACCCTTTGCCCACACAAGCCCTAAGTCCATTAACGTTCCAAGAAATCAATTTCATATTATTTCCACCTCCGTAATTATATAAAAAAGCTACACACACCCAAATAGGTATGTCTAGCTTTCGAAGCTAATTTTCTTATAATTTTACTTTTCCCACTCACACGCCCTGATAACTAAAGTATCTGTATCATTATCTACATCTTCCAATACTAGCAAAGAGACATAGTTATCGACCAACTTCTTCTCTGGCTTAGCAGTGGCTACAAAAACTCCCATACCTAGAACCTCTGCTTGAAACTCCTCCATCAGTTCCATCATGCCTCTAGCAGTACCACCAGCTTTCATAAAGTCATCAATAACAATAACTTTTGACTCTGGTGCTAACGCTTTCCGTGGAAGAGACATGGTTTCAATTTTACGTGCAGATCCGGTCACATAGTTAATACTCACGACCGACCCTTCTGTAACCTTGCTGCTCCGACGAATAATAACCAGAGGGACATTAAAAGCTCTGGCAGTCATCAAGGCAATTGGAATACCTTTGGTCTCCATAGTAATAATATAGTCAGGTTCTTTCTCAGAAAAGTAGGTAGCAAAAATTCCACCGATCTTATTCACCGCTTCTGGAGTAAATATCAAATCTGTCATATATAAAAAATCTCCCGGTAGTACTCTAGAGGTATCTGACAATTGATCAGAAAGCTGGTTAAGAAACACTTCAATATCTTCCTTAGCATATATCGGAATATATCGAACTCCTCCAGATGCTCCTGCCAATGTCTCTACCCTTCCTAAATTTAAGTTTTTAAAAACTTCCTTAATAATGGTCAAATCCTCACTTATTGATGATTTTGCTGAATCAAATTTTTCGGTAAAATATCCCAAAGGAAATAATTTACGCGGATTATCAGTCAAAACTCTAGTTATTGCAGTAATTCTTTCACTTCTCCGCATATAACTTTCTACCTCCCTCATAAAACGAACATTAGGTCATTTATTTTTCTATAATGTTCACTTCTACACCCAAACCTATTCTCCTCTATTGAATTTAAGTTTATTCATACAAAATACCTAACTCAGATGAAATAAAGAAATGATGGCAAAAATAAGTTGCATAAATGGATATTTCCCAGCAACGTTTTTTGCCCTCACTTCTTTATTTCATAGGCCAGTCATTTAATTAACCTGCCTCAACCCTATATATTTCTCCATAAAAGCCAGATCACTCGGCTTATCTACATCAAAACCAATCTCAGGATATTCGCACACTAAAGCAGCGGCAGAAAATCCGGTAATCTTATGTACTCGCTTTTCGAGTTCGGAAATAGTCAAACGTCCTGTGATAAATTTAAATATAAATTTTAGACCAAAGACCTGACTCAACTTCAAAGGATTTTTTCTCCAGGTTACCAGTTTCCGCATAAAATCAGTTGCCTCGTCAACCACTCTTGGGTGAATGCTAAATATGTTACCACCAGTGTAAACTCCATCACGTAAACGAGCATAAGTTCGCTGGGTTCCGGGGAATCTACTTTGATTAGCCTCTTTACTAATAATCGGGTAATAACAATCTGCTTCCCTTGTATTACATTGATTGATAAAAAAGTCAATGGTATCTGATTGGATCAAGGGAATGTCAGATGTCAAAATCAAGATATTACGATCACTCTGCAAAGCTTTGATTCCCGCACTAATATTTTCTACAATTTGAGCTTTACTATTAACCAAAATATCAACTTCCTCTAAATAAGGTCGTAAAATATCTACAGGGCCAACCACCGCAACCCGCTCCACCAACTCAGCCCCAAGAGCGGCTTGCACAACATATTTAACCATGGGAACCCCTTTGATCTCAATCAAGGCTTCATAATCTGAATCGCTACACTCTCTCAAAAGCCCTTTATTCTCTGCACCAGCTAAAATAACTACATCCACCTTCATTGCCGAAACCCCCTTTTTATAAGGATGAATCTGATCTGGTTCTAGTTCTAATCACTTCTCCAATCTTCTTTTTGTTCAATATTTCAGCATATCTACTTGCCGTATCTTCATCATCAACAATAGCAAAGAGAGTAGGGCCACTTCCCGACATCAAAACAGGGTGTAAACCCACATCCTCCATTACTTTTTTTACCTCTGCCACCTTAGGATAATGATGCATGGTTATATCTTCAAAAACATTTACCAGATTCTTTTTAATTCCTTGACAATCTCTCGAATCTATAGCATTTAACATCCTATTTAAATCAGGGCGTTTATTAATCAACTCCGGGCTGTAATTTGAATAAATCTCTTTTGTAGATACACTTATTTCTGGTTTCACCAATATTAACTCCATCTCTGGCAGTGGAGAAATCGACTTCAAATCTGTTCCAATCCCTGAAGCCAATGCAGTGCCACCCAAAATACAAAAAGGTACATCTGCTCCCAATCTTGCACCAAAGTTCATCAACTCTTCTTTTGAAAATCCTAATTGCCATAGTTTATTCAATCCCATCAAGACTGCAGCACCATTTGTACTTCCACCAGCAAGGCCCGCTGCTACCGGGATATTTTTAATAATTTCTATCTGAATACCCCTATCAATCCCGACTTCCTCCATCAAAAGTGCTGCAGCCCGATATGCCAGATTGCTCTCATCTTCGGGAACTAGAGGATGATCACAACGAATTTCTATCCCTTTATCATCCTTTTCTCTCAAAATCATCTGATCATGCAAATCAATCTCTTGCATAATCATCTCAACATCATGATAACCATCAGGTCGTTTTCTCAGCACATCAAGGGTAAGGTTAATCTTTGCATAAGCAGAAATCATCAATTCTTTCAATTTGAATACTCCTCTCACTATTTCCAATATTATTGTTTTAGTATTAGCTATTTTTAACAAAACTCCTGCTTATCTTAAAGTCGAAATAATAACAAGTTATTATTTCTTAAGTTTAACGACTTCAGAAGGGGATTTGAACCCCCACCTTTAGAGGAGAGGGACTTCCCCTTCTGAAATGTCGTTAAAGATTTTACCACTAATACTTCACTACTTTTTATCGACATTTCAAAAGTAGGTTGTTGAATCTTTCCTCAGTTGTACTAATATAATCTTCAATTATTTTATATAACTTTCTCGGATCTTGCTCATAAAAAATAACACCCACATCTCCTGGCATTAGTTCTTTAAGCATAAGCTTTAAAGCTTCTTCTTCTTGAAAAATAATCTCTGCTTCTATAGCTTTTCTACCTAATAAAATTCCATCATTAAAAAGCTTGGCTACCTCACCCTGATTACGACCTCGCAAATCATGATCTTCTTTAATCCAAACACGATCAAAATATTCTCCAACAAGATGTCCAATTTTTACAATAGATTCATCTAACCGATCTCCAGGTACACCTACGACACCTAAAAGCCGCTTATAACCAATATTTTTGGTAAAATCGATAACTGCACGATATCCATCAATATTATGACCATAATCCAAAATTACCTTCCAACCCCCATGCTGGGTCAGATTAAGACGGCCAGGATTAGTAGAAATATCCCCCGCGAAACTCTTTAAGCCACTCTTAATTAAATTCAACTCTGTACCTAAACCATAAAGTCCTGCTATAGCGGCCAATACATTTTCTACCTGGTGAATCGCCTTTCCACCATGTGTCAATGGAATCTTACTAATAGAGATAAGCGGAATTTTCTCATCTTTTGTCCAAATTTCAATCATACCCAAATTATTAACCACTGCTATACCGCCTAATCCTACGTGATCATTAATAAGTGAATTTTGAGGATTTTGAGTAAAATAAACAATCTGTCCTTGGCATCTTTTCGCCATAGCCTGAGTATAAATATTATCACCATTTAACACACAGATACCATCACGCTTAACTGTTTCGACCACCAATGACTTAACATTTGCTAAATCTTCCAATGTCTCAATTCCCGACAATCCAAGGTGATCTTCGGTCACATTGATAACAATCCCGACATCACTCTGGTCATATCCCAATCCAGATCTGATAATTCCACCCCGTGCTGTCTCCAAAACAACTACATCTGTCGCTGAATCTTTCAAAAGCATTTCAGCACTCCATGGACCTGTAGTATCTCCTTTATAAATCAAATGGTCATTCAGATAAATCCCATCTGTTGTCGACATTCCTATATTACTTCCTGTTTGCATTAAAATATAATGAATTAATCGAGTTGCTGTAGTTTTACCATTGGTTCCAGTGACCGCAATAATCGGAATCCTTCCATCATTTTCAGGAAATAACATTTCAATAATAGCTCCAGCTACATTTCTCTTTTTCCCAACTGTCGGGAAATGATGCATTCTAATTCCTGGAGCAGCATTTATTTCGATTATCGCTCCACCATATCTTGAAATAGGTCTAGATATATCTTCAGTACGCAAATCTACTCCTGCCACATCCAACCCAATCAAACGAACAGCTCTTTCAACCATTTTTTGATTATCCGGATGAACCAGTTCGGTAACATCATAGGCAGTTCCACCTGTACTTAAGTTGCCATTTTCTCTTAAAAAAATTTTCTTCCCCTTTGCGATGACAGAATCTAGAGCTAACCCCTGTTTAGCTAAACTAACCAATAACACTGGATCAATCTTGATTTTAGTTAAAGGCTTTTCATGTCCTTCTCCTCTCAATTCATCATTATTAACCTTCCCAATCAATTCTCTCACAGAATAAAAATCATCACCGACAACAAAAGGCGGAAGGCGGTGAGAAACTGCTACCATCTGCCCATTAATAACAGTTAATCGATAATCTTTTCCCTCCACAAATTCCTCAATTAAAACCTCTTCATTATAAGCTCTGGCAATCTCGTATGCACGTATTAAGTCAGAGCTTGAATTGATATTCAAAGTTACTCCTTTTCCCTGATTACCGTTAACAGGTTTAACAACCAGAGGCTTTGCTAATCTTTCCATCGCTTCTAATGCTTCTTTTACAGTCAATATCAATTCGCCTTTTGTAACTGGTAAACCCATTTGGCCTAAAAATTCTTTAACCTCCCATTTATTACAAGCCAAATCTACACCAATACAGGAAGTATAATCCGTAATGGTAGCCTGAATCCGTTTATATCTAGCTCCATAGCCTAATTGAATTGGACTATTTCTTTCGTTTAACCGAATAACAGGAATACCTCGTTTTTCTGCTTCATCCACAATAACCTGTGTACTAGGACCATAACCAAACTTTCGATTTGTCTCTTTTAGCTCTGAGATTATTTCATCAGGATCAATCCTCATTTGATGTACTAATTTTTTGATACACTCATAAGAACATTTGCCTGCATGTAAACCTAAAGCCTTATTAAAATAAGAATATATAATTCTATAACCATTGAACTCATTCACAAAACGGGTTTTACCATAACTGACAGTTTTTCCAACCATACTTTGAAGTTCTAATGCTAAATGTTCCATCACATGTCCTAAAAGAGTTCCACGCTCAAGTCTTTCACAAAATCCACCAGAATATCCTTTAGAACAATGATGTGACCTTATACCAGGAAAGAGATGCAAAAGATTTTCTGTAAATTCTGATAGTTCATTTGTATAAACATCATGATATTCTTCTAAATCTACTTCCATCACTATAATAGGATAGTAAGAATAAATATTTGGCCCATTGATACTATACAGATTTAGTAATCTCACTCACTACTCTCTCCTTTCCGCTCTTTAAACAATCCAATATCATCATCACTTGTATATAAAATTCCATTTTCTAAATCATACCCATATCCCCAAGATAAAACATGTAATCGTACATCTGCTAGAACCAAAACTTCATCTGGTGCCTGTTCAGAAACATTAGAGTATGAAATTTTTCGGCCATCTACAATCCAGACTGTTCTTGAACCTAGAACCTCTAATTTCTGATTAGCATGTACAACTATAGCTGTATCCTCATCAATCCCAATTCCCATGATATTTGGATTTTGTCCAATTGCAGCAAGCAAACGACCATGCCTTCCTCTTTGAGAAAAATGCATATCCACAACCACTTTTTTCAATAATCCAAGACCTGGAGCCATCTTCACTGTGCAACGTCTTGGAGATTCATCATCTTCTCCTTCAACAATCATAGTTTCACTCATAATTGCTGCTCCAGCACTCGTTCCAGCAACCAAAGTCCCGTGATCAAAAGCCCGATACAACGCTTTTGCTACTAAAGTTCCACCAAGAATACTCGTAATTCTAAGTTGATCTCCTCCAGTAAAGTATATTCCATCAGCGATAAGAAGTTTTTTAGCATTATTTTCTCTAAATGCATCAAGGCGGTTTTCAATCTTTAATATCTCAACCTCTTCTGCTCCTAAACTTTCAAAAATCTTTCGATATTCTTCTCCAACCTTATCAGGAGAAGTAGTTGCAGTAGTCAACACAACAATCTTTCCATCTATCTCTTTCGTTTTATCAACAAACCAGCTAAGAATTTGGCAATCATCTTTTTTATCCTCCGCACCACCTATAATCAAAAGATCTCCCTTCCGATTCCGCACTCTTATTCGCCCCCCAAAATTACATTCCTCATATTATTTTTCACATCGAAAAGAAATTTATACAAAGCTATCTTATGATTAGCCCACAAAAAGTAGTCGCACAAGAGCTTGCATACCATATAAAGTACTGAATTGGCGAGGTCAGTACTTTATATGGTATGCAAGTGCAACTAAAATACTTTTTGTGGTCGAATCATCTTAAGCGAAATGTCCCCACTAATGGTAAATGGTCGGAAGACAATGTAGAAATTGGTTTTATTTCTTCGACAAGTTCCCACTCCGCTGAAGTTAAGATATAATCTATTTTTAAATCAGGATTGTTAGCAGGAAAAGTAGGCTTATATGAATTTACCTTTAACCCAGTACTTTGCAAAAATTTACGCATAACTAATGCTGTGGGATCAGAATTAAAATCCCCAATAAGAATCAAAGGCATTTCTATTTCATTTATTTTGTCTTGAAGAAAATCTAACTGTTTTTGGCGTTCCACTGGATTTAAACCCAAATGAGTTATAATAATCTTTACCTCCAGGCCATCAATATATGTGGTAAATCCGATCAATCCTCTCTGTTCTCGTTTTAAAAATCTAGGAAGTTTTTCTCCACTTGGGTTAACTATAGGAAAACTTGCCAGAACCCCATTTCCATATTGACCCAATCCAAAATGTATTGTGGCTGAAAAAAAATAATTCATCTTAACTTCCTCTCCCAATACCTGTATCTGATCTGTCATCTTCGAACGAAGTAGCCAACGATCTACTTCATTCAATCCTACTATATCTACCTCTTCATCAATAATTAGTTGAGCAATTCGATCTAAATCTAACTTTTCATCAGAGCCCATTCCATAGTGAATATTAAAAGTCATTACTCGCAATTCATTTACTTCTTTTCTTGCATAATCCACTAACCAAGCAGCACTCGCATCAACAGTTGTCACTTCATTTCTCTGAAAAACTATTAAAAAAATATATGTAAATAAAATTACAATTATCAAAAGTAAAAAGAGCCAAATATATCTCAAGACTACCCCCTCTTTCTTAATTCGTTTATAATAAATTTTCTGTGTTTTTTTTCAAAAACCTTTATGCAATTTATACCACTCAATATCAGAATAATTTTTGTTTTATTATAAATCTTTATTTTATTTTTGCAGGATTTTTATTGCCTAATACCGAATAAAGAAAAAGAAGATTAATTCCTACGTTTTCTATAGGATTTATCGGAATTAATTTATTGGGAAACTCTGCCTTCTCTTAAACCCCTACTTCTTATAACCTATCCCAGCAGAGTTTCCCAATTTTAAAAACAAAACCTTCACAAAACCTTTCAATCTACGTATGCATGAAAAAAAGGATGGAAGAAGTTTATTCTTCGCCATCCTTTTTTCTATATATGCCATTAAACGCAGCCTTGCACCGAACTGCAAAAGTTGTGTACTATCTAATCTAATACACAAAAAAGAATGCCAAAGCTATTATCACATATGCTGCTATAAGTTGAATACCTTCAAACCAATATCCCTCTCCCTGTAAATAAATTGTGTTAACAGTCAATACACCAAAACCAATCGCACTCAACTCCAAAGGACTAAAGAGTACATTCATTGGATTTCCTACTAAATGACTAAAAAAAATCATCAATGGCACTATAAAAAGGGCTACTTGAATACTAGATCCCATTACCATATTCAAACTAAGATCAATTTTGCCTTTCCTCGCCATTAAAACTGCAGTTGTATTTTCTGCTACATTTGAGATTAGTGGAATAATAATCACTCCTACAAAAATTCCGGAAATTCCTAAGTCTGCTTCAACCTGATCAATGGCACCCACCAATTGATTCGCCTCAAAACTAATCAAAACCGTAGTAACAAGCAAAGTCAATACTGATCTAAGCAAACCCCACTCTTTAGGTTCTTTTTTTTGCTTATCTGCGCACAATTTTCGATGAGTTACCTGAGTGAAATATAAACTTAGAAAATATGTAATTAGCAACACCGTTGCCACGCTAAGACTAAACCTGCCCAAAACTACTGTTTTAAGGCTAGGAGAAGCATAGTAAAAGATAGCAGGAATAATCATTCCTACTATTGCTAACATCAACATAGTCGCATTTGTGACAGCCATCACTCGATTAAATTTTTGTTTTTGAAATTTCAGTCCTCCAAAAAATAAGCTCAACCCTAGAATCAATAACAGATTTGTAATAATTGATCCCGCAATAGCTGCTTTTACTACCCGCAATAAACCTTTTAAAATTGCAAGAATTGATATAATAAGTTCTGTGGCATTTCCAAAAGTTACATTTACCAAACCACCCAAACTAGGCCCTAAATATTTAGCTAATTCTTCTGTACTTTTTGCGATCAAAGTAGCTAAAGGAATAATAGCTAAACTTGCTATAACAAAAGTCCAATCCGATGCTCCGTCAATAAATTTGAGACCTATACTTATCGGTACAAAAAGGTATAAAATCTTAAGCCATTTCTTCATCCATATCTTCACCTCATAGAAAAGTATGTCCAAAGTAGGGCGATTATATAGAAAAATAAATTATAAAGTGAACTCGTCCAGCTAAAGCTGAACATTGGGGCTTCAGTGGGGGTCTTATTTCAAAAGATAAAAAAGACTGTTGACCTTCGTCAACAGCCTAGTAAAATCACATATTACTGTAAACTGATACAGTGGTCAATAATTTTACGCAATATATTTAAATAATCCTTAGCTAACTTTTGAATCGTCTTTTTACGATACTTATTTTTACTATAAGCAAACCATATTTTAAATTTTCCACTATTAATAGAACAACCTACACCTAAATTTCCTATAAGTGAACTCTCTGGATGGGTAATTTCACCAGCGTATTCAGTAGCTCCTTTGAAAAATTCATTATTTAAACTATTATCTACTTGACCGATATAATTAAAAATTACTGTATCTTTAAATTTCATTTCGGGTAGGTCCGTCTTACTAATCTCCTTCAAGATACCATAACCTACACCTTTATTTGGTGTTTGACGTAACCGTGACTTAACATACAAAATCTCTTCTCTTAAATCAACACAATTACGGAAATCAAATTTAACTGGATAAATTGCAGTAAACCACCCTATTGTTCTGAAGATATCTATATCTGTATTCAAACCCTGTCTACCATTGTTTTCTAATTCAAATACTACTTCTTTTTCATTAGCAAAATTACTTAAGGCTAATGCCATTGCAGTTATTAATAATTGACTTGTTTCAGTTTTATAAGTTCGATTGGCTATAGTAAGTAATTTTTCAGTTTCATCTTCATTTAAACCTACTATAACCCTCTCACAACTGTTATAGTAATAAGGACCTTTATCAAAATCTTGAGGCATTGAAAAATCTGTTGTTAAAACCTCTTCCCAATATGCTTTTTCCGTTAATAGTTCATTGCTTTGGGCATACTTGTTTACCTCAGACGTCCAGGTCTTAAATGAAGCAGTCTTCATTGAAGTCTTAATTTCTCCAGTTTCTGTAAGCTGAGTGAGAAAATTGGTCAAATCTTCGAGCAAAATTATTCCTGAAGCAGGATCCAGAACATGATGATGAACAACTAATAATAGTCGTTTTCCACGTTTACCTAAATCAAAAATACAGGCTTTAAAGTATACATCATGTTCCAAATTAATACTACTCATAATTTCTGTCCCATATTCAGCTATCTGTTTATTTTGTTTTATAGCTAAAAAATTAGATAAATCATAAACCGGAATTTCAAAATCCTGCTCTAAATAACTATTGTTTTCAAAAAACACTTCCTTCTTTGGATCATAATTTAATCTTAAGGCATCATGATGTTCCAAAAGCTTTGCCAACGCTTTTTTCAACATGTCAATATTAATATCCTGTTTTAATTCTAAAAAGAATGGGCAAGAATGATGATGTTGCTTATCATAAGTATCAAGGTCAAATGTCCTCAATTGAATAGCTGAGGGAAGTACTTCGCCACTTATTAACCCCTGCTCTTCTTTTAACTGATCATCTCTTTTTTCTACCTTTGGAGCAAGTTGTGCTATTGTCGGATACATTATAATATCTTGTACCTTACAATAATATCCACGCTGAGATATCTTAGCAGCCACCTGCATTGCTTTGATTGAATCTCCTCCTATTTCAAAAAAGTTATGAGCAACTCCGATCTTTTTAATACTTAAAACTTCTGAGAATATTTTAACTAGTTTTTCCTCAATTTCATTCGATGGTGGAATGTACTCAATCTTTTCTTGAAGTTTACCTTCTGGTCTAGGTAAAGCTTTTCGATCTATTTTACCACTAGTTGTTATAGGCATCTCATCCAAACTAATTAAATATGTTGGAATCATATAATTTGGTAGTTTATTAGATAAGTACTGGCGTAAATCATTATCAGCTAATGTCTCTTTAGATGTATAGTAGGCACATAGGTAACTTTCTAAAGCAAAGTCTTTATAATCAACAACGAGAGCTTCTATAATCCGCTCATGTTTTTTCAACCAACTCTCAATCTCGCCTATCTCTATTCTATAACCTCTTATTTTGACTTGATGATCTATTCTTCCCAAAAACTCTATATTACCATCTAGCAACCATCTAGCCAGGTCTCCTGTTCTATACATCTTTTCGTCTTCATTGCCACTAACACTAAATGGATTTAACACAAATTTCTCTTCAGTTAACTTTTGCCTATTTAAATATCCCCTGGCAAGTCCTATGCCTGATATACATAATTCACCAGGTACTCCAATTGGTGCAGGTTGTCCATCTCGATTAAGAATATAAACTTTAGTATTATGTATTGGTTTGCCGATAGGAACAGATACAAATTCTTTCGTATCACAAACGCACTCCCAATCAGTAGCACAAATTGTACCTTCTGTCGGTCCATATGCATTAACATACGAAACTTTATTTTTCCACTTATCAACCAAATCAAAGTTGGTTTTCGACCCTGCTGTGACCACTTTTCGCAAAGAAGTGATCTTTTCAGGATCCAAATTCTTTAAATAAACAGGAGGTAAAGTAGCTACGGTTAAGTCATTTGTATTTAAAAATTCTATAAAATCATCATAACTATTTATAGTATCTTGATCTATCAAATACAATGTAGCTCCAGTTAAGAGTGTCATATAAATTTCCCAGACTGATGCATCAAAAGAACAAGATGCAAATTGTAAAATTCTATCAGTATTTTTAATACCTAAATCCTTTTTAAAATATGTTGCTAAACTAACAATCCCTTTATGTTCTAATAAAACACCTTTAGGCATTCCTGTAGATCCTGATGTATATATCAAATATGCCAAATCATTTGGACTGCTCATATTTTTAAAATTTAAACTATCACCAGTAAAAAGTGTTTCATCTCCGAGTAAAATAATTTCTCCTGCAAAATTAACTTTTTTGCTCATGTTATCTTGAGTTAATAATATATTCACATTACTATCTTTCAACATATATTCAGTTCGTTCTTTAGGGTAATCAAAATCAATAGGTAAATAAGCTCCCCCAGCTTTTAAGACACCCATCATTCCAACAATCATTTCTAATGATCGTTCTACCATAATTCCAACAATTTGATCTTTTGCAATACCTTTTGAACGCAATAGATTTGCTAATTGATTTGATTTTTTATTTAATTCTTCATATGTCATATGATCATTATTGCAAACAAGAGCGATTTTTTCAGGTGTTTTTTCTACCTCTTCTTCAAAGAGTTGATGAATTGTTTTTTGACTACATTTTATTTCTGCAGAATTAAATTCATCTAAAATCATATTCCTCTCTTCATTAGAAAGAAGATCGATATTTGAAATAAGTATATCTGAATTTTGAGAGAACGCATTAAGAATATTTATATAATGTTTTGCTAGTCTTTCTATAGTTTGAGGTTTAAATAGTTTTGACCTGTATTCAAAAGTAAACTGCATTCCATCTTTAAGTTCAATAGCCATTAAAGTAAGATCAAATTTTGAAATATTTAATTCAAAGTTAACAGTACTACTTTTCTCCATTTTTTCATCACTAATATTTTGTAAAATAAATAGCACATCAAAGAGAGGATTTCTACTCATATCTCGCTCAAGATGCAATTTTTCAACCAACATCTCAAACTGATAATCTTGATTCTCATATGCTCTCAAAGTGTCATCCTTAACTTCATTTAGAAGTTGAGCAAATGTCTTTTCAGAAGACGCAATACCTCTAAGGACCAAAGTATTAACAAACATACCTATAATATTTTCTAAATCCGAGCGATGTCTCCCTGCATTAGGTGTACCTATGATAATATCTTCCTGACCAGAATACTTTGCTAATAAAATATAATAAGCGGCCAATAAAGTCATATTAAGTGTTACGCCTTTAGTTAGAGATAACTCATTTAGACTAAATGTAAGCTCTTTATCAATATCAAAAGTAAAATGAGTACCTTCAAAATCCTGTACTGATGGACGTGGATAATCTGTTGGTAGATTAAGTACAGGTAATTCACCTGAGAACTTATCTAACCAGTAATCTTCCTGTATTTTCATCTGTTCAGACTTTAAAAATTCATTTTGCCAAACAGCAAAATCTTTATATTGAATCTTTAATTCAGGTAACACTGCCCCATTATATAAATTCATAAATTCATTCGTTAAAATTTCCATTGAAAAACCGTCTGAGATAATATGATGCATATCCAAAATAAATATATCTTTTGCATCACATTCAATAAATCCTGCGCGTAGTAATGGAGCTTTACTTAAATCAAATGGTTGAATAAAATCCTTAAAAGTTTCTAAAAGATTCTCTTCACTTGCCTGTAAATACGTTATATCTAAATCTATTTCTTCTTGATGAATAATTTGAGCGATCTGATCATCAATCATTTTAAAAGATGTTCTTAAAACTTCATGTCTTTGAATCAATTTTCTTAAAGTTAATTTCACCCTTTCTTTATCTAGATGATCATCTAATGTTAATACGTATGGCATATTATAAGTTATATTATCTGTGTCTAATTGATTTAAAACATAAATTCTTTTCTGAGCAGATGATACAGGATAATAATCTCTTGGTTCAATAACCTCTATAGAAGAATAGGATGCTTCATCTGCCTGGTCAATATAAATTGCAAGTTCCTTAACTGTAGGATTTTCAAATATTATTCTTACTGGAATCTCTACATTAAATTCCTTAATAATTTTGGAGGATATAAGCATTGCTTTAAAAGATTGACCTCCCAGAATAAAAAAATTGTCATTAATACCTACTCTCTCTACTCCCAATACCTCTGTCCAAATTTTCGTAATCTTTTCTTCAGTCTTAGTACTTGGAGCGACATATTCTATTCCTGTACTAAAGTTGCCATCTACTTTAAGTAACGCGTTCCTATCAACCTTACCATTTGTAGTCAACGGTATTTTATCCAATTGAATAAAGAATGAAGGAATCATATAATCGGGTAGTTCTTTCTCAAGATAAGTTCTAATCTCTGCTACAGATAAACTGTTAACTTCACCTACCAGCACCAAATACGCACAGAGATATTTATCCCCATTTGGTTCTATTCTGTCGATAACAACAGCCTCTGCAATTTTATCATGATTCAATAATTGATTTTCAATTTCACCTAACTCAATTCTAAACCCTCGAATCTTTACTTGATTATCTATTCTACCTAAAAATTCAACGTTTCCGTCAGGAAGCCATCTAGCCTTATCTCCAGTTCTATAAATTTTATCTCTTAAAACATTGGAATTTTTCAAAAACATATTCGGAATAAACTTTTCTGCTGTTAATTCAGGACGATTAAGATAACCTCTTGTTACACCATCTCCCGCAACACATAATTCTCCTGCAACTCCAACTGGCACGAGTTGCTGATTTCTGTCTAAAATATATACTTTATAATTTGCTATTGGTTTACCGATTGGAACATTTACCATCTCAGAATCTTTACATTTATTATATGTTACACAGACTGTAGTTTCAGTAGGACCATAAGTATTATAAACTTTTGCATGTTTTTGTAGATTGAAGATATATTCAGCTTTCAAAACATCTCCACCACTTATATACGTATGTATTGACTCTATTGGATGCATTTTGTTAAGCTCATTTAACAAAAGTGGTGAACAACTTATGATTGTTGCCTTATTTTTTTCTAAAACATCAATCAATATATTAATATCTCTAATCTGGTCTCTTTTCGAAATAACTAATTTTCCACCTTCAGTAAGAATCGGGAATATTTCTTCGATAGATGCATCAAAAGCGTAAGAAGCCTGTTGTAAAACAACATCTGTATGGTCAGGATTAAACTCTTTTTTAAATGCATTTATATATGCTAAAACGTTTCTATGTTCTACCATAACACCCTTTGGTTTACCAGTCGACCCAGATGTATAAATTATATAGATCAGATCTTGTTTTTTATTGACAATTTCAAGATTACCCCGTTCCCCCTGATAGTTATTTTCATCATCTAAATCAATAATTTCACCGTCAAAAGATATATAAGAATACAACTTATTTTGCGTAATCAATATATCTACTTCACTATCTTTTAATATGAAATCAATTCGTTCTTGAGGATAATCAGGATCAATCGGAAGATAAGCACCACCAGCTTTGATTATCCCCAAAATTCCAATAAACATTTCAAAAGAAGGTTCGACCATTAGCCCCACTATCTGATCAGATTTTACACCTTTATTTCTTAACACTCTTGCTAATTGATTTGCTTTTTCATTTAATTCTAAATAAGTCATCTGTTTATCTTCAAAAATTAAAGCAACTCGATCAGGATTTTTATAAACTTGCTCTTCAAATAATTGATAAACTAGTTTATCTTTAGAATAATCTTCGGTAGTCTGATTGAATTCATTTAATAACTTTTGCCTCTCTTCAGCAGAAATAATATCTAAATATTTTATTTTCTTATCAGGATCTACCAAACAGACTTGTAAAATTGTTTCCAGTTGCTTAGCTATTTGCCTAATGGTCTCATCTCTAAAGAGATTTTCACCATATTCTAAACGACACTCTAATCCATCTGAGTTTTTTACAAAAGCAAAAGATAAGTCATGCCTTTTGTTTGCCATATAACTGGTATCATGTATATTTTCTAAAGAAACTACTACATCAGAAAAAGGAAATCTTTCTTCAGAAAAAAGTATGTTTAACTCTTCAGCGACTTTCTGTATAGGGTAATTCTGATTTTGATCTGCCTCAACAACAGTCTGTTTAATTTTCAAAAGCAATTCTTTAAAAGTCATATCAGAATTTATTAAAGTCCTAAGCGCTAAAATACTGTTTATATATTTTTTACTATTTTTCTGTTTAGGTATAGGAGAAATTACAACTACATCCTCACTAGAAGTATATAGATATAAAAGATATTTAACACCAACTAACAAAATCATATATGCTGCATGTTCAGAGTTTCGAGCCAACTTAGTGATTTTAGCAGAAACATCAGAAGAAAAACTATATTGTAAAGTCTTATATGTGCGTACTATACTTTTTAAACGCTGATAATCTAATGGTAACTCAAATCTAGTTGTTCCAGACAACTTATTCAGCCAATATTTTTTTTCTTTTTCAAACTTACCACTTGCTAAAGAAATATTTTGCAAAGTTTCTTTACTCATTATTTTTTCTCCTTTCTTTTATCAAAAGTCAAAGCCGACCTCGGTAAACTGTCCTGTTTCAAGTATCTCTAATTCTTCTACCAGTTTAATATCGTGTATTTTTATTTCTGGTTCATCAACCACAATCTCAAGAATTTTCAGCAAATCTTTAGCAAATTGGTCTATAGTTTCTTTTTTAAATAATGATGTTCTATATTCAATTTCAAATTCTATCTTACCACCTAATTCAACACCATCCAAAGATAAATCAAAAATTGCTGTAGACTGTTCATGCTCATACATTTTTAATGTTAAACCATCAAGTTCAATATCAGCAAATTCACCTTCACGCCTCTGATTATTTAAATTAAAGACCACATCAAATAGTGGGTTTCTACCAGGATCATGCACTAATTTTAAGTTATCTACTAACATTTCTAGAGGATAATCCTGATTTTCATATGCTTTAAGTGTATTCTCTTTAAGATCAGCTAAAAATTCACTAAAAGTTTTAGCTTTTATAGGATAGTTTCTTAAAGGCATAGTATTAACAAACATTCCAATTATGTTTTCTAAATCCGAATGATGTCTTCCAGTCATTGTTACACCAACAATTACATCTTCTTGATTTGCATATTTCCCTAATAAAACATTATACGCTGCTAAAATTAACATAAACATTGTTATCCCTTGTGCTTTTATTAATTCATTTAGCTTACCAGTTAACTCTGGATCAACAGTAAACCTAATGCTATTTCCTTTGAAATCTAAAATTTTTGGTCTTGGATGATCTGTAGGCATGCTTAACTTTGGAATTTCCCCTGAAAATGTTTCTAACCAATATTCTTTTTGAGGCTTAATCTTATCTGAATTTAAAAGTTCATACTGCCAGGTAGCAAAATCACGATATTGTAGTTTAAGTTCAAGTAACTTTTCACCTTTATACAGAGCCAAAAACTCTCTAAACAAAATATTTTGAGATACACCATCAAATATTATGTGGTGTAAATCCATCATTAACAAATATTTGTCATCAACTTTTAATAAATTTACTCTAAATAAAGGAGCTTTACTTAAATCAAATGGTCTGACAAAGTTTTTATTCAAGTTTTCAATCTCTGCTTCTTTTGCTTCAAAATAATTGACAGTAAAATCTACTTCCTGGTTAACTTTTTGAATAATTTTTCCATCAGATAATTCAAAAGAAGTTCTTAAAGATTCATGTCGTTTAATTAATTCCTTGACTGCATATTCTATCCTAATTTGATCTACATTTCCTCCAATGAACCAGAAGGTATTCAAATTATAAGCGATACTTTCCTTATCTAACTGGGTAACTAAGTATAAACGATTTTGAGATGTTGATACAGGATAAAATTCCTGGTCAGGTTGTTTAATAATCAAGTTCTGCTCATCTGATTCTCCTAAAATTAATGTTCTTATCCTTTCAAACATTTCACTAACTGTTAAATTATCAAAGAATAACTTCATTGGAATAGTTACGTTTACAGCTTTTTTCAATTTACCAACAAATTGCATTACATCAATTGAATCTAATTCTAAATCGAAAATTTTATCCGTCAACTCTAATTCATCACCAACATATACATCTCTAAGCATGGAATATAAACTTTCCTCTATTGATTGATCATCAATTATATACGTTGATTCTGCTTTCGATAAATTGTTCTTTCCTTTAATTTTGAAAAATGCGAAAGAAGCGAATAGTTTAGCGACCTTATCCGTCAGTTTATTGACTGAATAATTATCAAGATTATTATTTAAAATGGTAGCAAAAACGCTAATTCCTTCTGCATTTGTTAAATTACTAAGACCAGAAGAATATGAATGATCTTTAATGCCTGCACCCATTCCTACTTCTCCCCAACTACCCCAGTTAATCGCAATATATTTTTTGCCTAGTTGTCTTTGAAGAGCGCAAAATGAATCTAAGAAACTATTAGCAGAAGCATAGATTCCAAATCCAAATCCTCCAACCTGCGAGCTTAACGAAGAACAGGTGATAAAGAAGTCTAAAAACTGATCTCTTAATAAATCTGCTAAAACTAAAGTTCCATATACTTTTGCAGCAAAAACATTTTCTGCATCATTTTTGGTTATAAAAGATATCAATGGTCTTTCACCCGGAAGACCGGCTGTATGAACTACTCCATCTATTTTCCCATAAGAAGCTTTAACTTTAGAAACTATCTCTTTCATCTGTTGATAATCAGAAACATCTCCATACATCGTCTCTACAGTAGTTCCATTCGTTTGTAAATCTTTTATTATACCTAATTTATACTCTTGATCCGCACGACTCTTTTCAGAAAGCGGTGTTCTATTTAACAATATTAAGTTTACCTTTTTAGCTGAAGCTAAATATTTAGATATCTCTAGTCCAATACCACCAGTTCCACCAGTGATTAAATAAACACCACCATCTTTAATCACCAGATTATTTTCTAAGTTAGTTTCTACTGGACTTAAATACTGAATAAATCTTTTATCTTTACGGTAAGCAATCTCAAAAAGCTGATCAGAATCATATCTGATCTCATCTATAATCTGCTGACAAACCTCATCAAGGGTAGAACTATTAAAGTCTAAATCTATACAATAAGAGTTATAATGATCTACTTCCTGATTAATAACTTTATTTAAAATCCAGATCATTCTCTTTTCTGGACATATCAGAGAATCATCTTCTAATACCCGATGAGCATTTGTCGTAATATGATACAAGTTAAGATCTTTATATTTTTTAAGCAAAGCTTGAGTAAGATAAAGAATACTATAATACCCTTCATTTAAACTATTTTCTACAGCATCCCTATGATTTAAATTAAAATGATACATCGGCTTATGACAGGTAGACAAATTGATAATACCATCTATCATTTGATCTGTTTTGTAAATATCCTGAATAAGTTGTTCATAATTATTTAGTTCAACAATATTAATCTGATAGTTTAGGTCATCAATTTTTTGAAACTCTTCTCCTGAAGAGACCTGAATAATTTTTACATCTTCTGATTTCAATTGATCTACTAGAAGTTTACTTAAACCCAATTGATCATTGAAGATAATCCAGATACCATCAAGAGCATTAATCTGGTCTCTTTTTAGTTCCTCTTCTGTCCAGATCAAATTATGTAAAAGATCAGGATCAGTCTCTTCAAAAAGCAAGTTTGTTTCTGAAGTTTGAGATACTAAACCCATACCTTTACTTTCGATAGGCATAAAATAACCCTGAGTATCAAATACATATCCTGGCAAGCTGACACGTTTTACTTGATGATTTTCATATACTTTATTCCATTTTACTGTCATTCCATTTTGCATTAGTTTTGTAATTACTGCAAGTGATGATTCGTTCTGATTTTGAATCATCAAGGTTATCTTTTCTTTGTTATCCAAAACTTTTTTAAATAAATTACCTAGAGTTTGCTCTGGTGAAAATAGAATACATGTATTAACTCCTCTTTGAATAATAGTATCTAAAAAACTATTAAGTTTTTCTTCTGTAATCTCAATTTTTTTAAGAGTATAAGCTTTTAACTGTTTGATAGCATCTTCAAAGGAAATTTGGGCTGATGCCAGATTAGCGACAATACTACCAATACCAAAACCTAATATAATTTTTGGCTTTATCGAATACTCGCCTAATAGTTTGATCCAGGCATATACTAAAAGAGCATACTTAATCTTTGGATCATTTAAATCTCCATCATCATCAATATGTTGAATAAATTGCTCGGTGTATTTTTTGAATTCTAAATCTGATGAAAGCAGTTCTTCTAAATCTTCCATCATAATATCCTCAATATCAGGTATCATCAAAGCTGTTGAAATTGCTTTTTTATCCTTATTTCTGAGTCGATAATACAGATATTCGGTCTCTTCATCCTTAGGATTCTCAGATTCAAAGGAATTTAGCTTGTTTATAAGATTTTCTGTGCTATCAGCAATAGTGACAAACTTATACTTAAGATCTCTTCTACCTAAGTTAAGTGTAAAAGCTATATCATTGATTGCTAAATCTTTATGATCGCTTAAATATGTACTTAATCTTTTAATCATCAACTCTAATGACTTCTCTGTTCTAGCTGATAAAGCCACAATGTTCTTATAATCTGGAGTAGAATTTTCTACAACTGGCGACTCTTCTAAAATTATATGAGAGTTTGTTCCCGTGATCCCTAATGATGTTACTCCAGCTCTACGTATAGTCGAGGTATGCCAATCAGCAAAATTATCATTAACATATACCGGCGAATTTAGAAAATCAATTAATGGATTTGGAGCTTTAAAATTGATAGATGGTAATAATTTTTTATTTTTCAGGGCCAGCACCGTTTTTATAACCCCAGCCAAACCAGCCGCCCCATCTAAGTGCCCAATATTTGTCTTAACAGCACTAAGAGCAACAGAATGCTTAGGATAACCAAGCTTATCTAAAGCCTGGCTAATCCCTGCAACTTCAATCGGATCACCAATCTTAGTACCCGTTCCGTGGGTTTCGATATATGATATTGACAGTGGATCAATCTCTGCATTCTCTATTGCTTGTAAAATTACTTCTTCCTGTCCTTCTTCACTTGGTGAACTCATACCATTAGAACGATTACCATCACTGTTTATCGCACTTCCCTTAATAATCGCATGAATATTGTCACCATCTTTTAAGGCTTTGTGGAGAGGCTTTAAAAGCAAAGCCCCTCCACCTTCTCCACCAACTGTTCCATCTGCATCCTTATCAAAGGTTTTAACCTTTTGAGTCATTGATAATATTGGGGTAGAACCAATAGAACTCTCATCCCCAGGTAATAAACCCAGTTTAACACCACCGACAACTGCCAGCTCAGATTCACCAAACTTCAAACTATGCTTGGCATTGTTCAGTGCCACTAAACCTGAAGAGCAGGCTGTTCCAATGGTAATTGCTGGCCCGGTAAAATTATACGTATAGGCTACACGACCAGCCCCAACAGAATGATTACTATTTTGAAATGCCATTGGAGATAAAGCACTAAAGTTTTTAGTATATTGATTTTCATTTTGGGAAACAAATACCCCTATGTTCTTCCCATCTAAATTTACTGGGTTGTATCCCGCATCCAAAATTGCCTCCTCAACCAACTCTAAAAGCAATCTCTGTTGAGGGTCGATAAATTTACTCTCTTCACGACTTATAGAAAATATTTCCGGTTCAAAATAGCTAATTCGATCTAAATATCCTGATCTTGCATAGTTAACCTCTGGAATATCTCCGAGTATATTCTTAAGCTCTTCAATTCTACTAGCTGGTAGATCTCTAATTGAATCTTTACCGTTTTTTAGGTTGTCCCAAAATTCTTCTAAATCATCTGCTTCAGGAAAGCGTCCAGCCATACCTATAATAGCAATATCATCCTCTTTATATAATCTGTTCTCCTCTGGCTTTTCTCTCATTTTACTCACCTCTCCCTAGATAGTGTCTATTCAAATGTTAGAACCAGTGGTTGTTCTGTATCTAATTCATTGTTATCTTCTTTATTATCCTCATCCAATACCTCAGCCAATTTACTGATAGTATTATATTTAAATAAATCTGTAACTTTCATCTCTACATCAAATTCTCGTTTAATACTATCAGATAAGCCGATTACCTTTAATGAATCCCCACCGATCTCAAAGAACTTGTCGTTTATGCCAATTCTCTCAATACCTAAAACCTGACTCCAAATCTTTGCAACTCTTTTTTGAACTTCAGTCTCTGGAGCTACATACTCAGTTCCAGTATCCATTCTTCCATCAGGTTCTGGTAAAGCTTTACGATCTACTTTTCCATTTGGTGTTAAAGGAATTTCTGATAGTTGAACAAAATATGTTGGGATCATATAAACAGGTAACTTACTTGCCAGATATTCTCTTAGCTCTACTATTGCTAGTTCTTCATCAGTTTCAATATATGCACATAAATATGTGTTACCAGATTGATCTTCTCTAGCTATCACCACAACTTCTTCTATATCTGCATATGTTAATAATTGTTTTTCTATCTCACCTGGTTCAATCCGATATCCCCTGATTTTGACTTGATGATCTATTCTTCCTAAAAACTCTATACTGCCATCTGGAAGCCATCTAGCCATATCTCCAGAACGATAAATTCTCAGATTCTCTTCTCTAAATACGTTTATAAATGGATTGGATATAAATTTTTCATCTGTTAGCTCTGGTCTATTGAGATATCCTTTAGCAAGTCCTACACCTGAGATACATAACTCACCTGGAACACCTATTGCAACCGGTTGTCCCTTTGTATCAAGGATATAAATTTGAGTGTTAAAGATCGGCTTGCCAATCGGAATTGATGAATAGCCCTCCATATCACCAACACATTTGAAAGCAGTTGCACAAATTGTACTTTCTGTTGGCCCATATGCATTAATATACTCAACACGCTCTTTCCATTTATTAACCAAATCAAAATTAGTTTTTGAACCTGCAGTGACCAATTTACGTAAAGTAGTTATCTTTTCTGGATCTAAGTTATTTAAATAAGTTGGTGGTAAAGTGACTACAGTGATACGATTCTGATTCATAAACTCTGTGAAATTATCGTAACTATTTATCACATCTTGATCAACCAGATATAACGTAGCTCCAGTTAATAATGCCATATAAGTTTCCCAGACCGATGCATCAAATGAACATGATGCAAACTGTAAAATCCGATCCGTGTTTTTGACACCAAGATCATTTTGGAAATATGTTGCCAGATTAACAATACCAGTATGTTCCAACAAAACTCCTTTAGGCTTACCTGTAGAACCAGATGTATAGATCATGTACGCCAGATCAACTGGTTGGCTATTCAATTCTACATTTTCTGTGCTTTCTTTAAGTATAGCCTCATCATCAAAGAGAACAACCTTTCCAGCAAACTTAAATTTATCTTTTAAATGACTTTGTGTCAACAATATCTGAGCATTGCTATCTGTTATCATATAGCTAACTCTTTCCTCTGGATAGCCTGGATCAATTGGCAGATATGCTCCTCCAGCCTTTAAAACTGCTAGATAACCTACAACCATTTCAATAGAACGCTCAGCAATGATGGCCACAAAAGTACCCTGGCTTACTCCTTGCGTTATTAATACTTTAGCAAGTTGATTGGCCCTTCCATTCAATTCTTGATAGCTTAATGATTTGTCTTTGTAAACTACTGCCGCTTTATCTGGCCTGTTAATTGCATGTTCTTCAAAGAGCTTATGTATTGTCTTTTCTACAGGAAAATCTTCTTTTGTTTGATTAAAATCAATGATTATCTTTTGCTGATCTTCAAAAGAGAGCATCTCAATATCAGATATTTTTGCTTCCATTCTCTGCTTAACAATATTCTTAAGGATATTTACATAATGTTTGCTTATTCGTTCAATCGTCTCTTTTTTAAACAGGCTCGTTCTATAACCGAAGTTTACATTTAACCCATTAATAGACTCAGTAACAACCATGTTAAGGTCAAACTTAACTGCTTTACTCTCAAAATCATAACGAGTTAATTTAAGATCACCTGCTGATATTTGAGCTTCATTCGCATTCTGCAGAACAAACATCACATCAAATAAAGGATTACGACCTTCTTCCCTTGCTACATTAAGTTTTTCGACTAACATTTCAAACTGGTAATCCTGATTATCATAAGCACTTAAGGCATGATCTCTTACCTCTGCTAAGAATTGTTCAAAAGTTTTATCTGCTGTTGGATAATTTCGTAAAACCAGAGTATTAACAAACATACCGATAACTTTATCTAAATCAGCATGATTTCTGCAAGCAATTGGAGTTCCAACAGTAATATTACTTTGACCTGAATATTTAGCCAGCAATACATTCAATGAAGCTAATAAAATCATAAATAGAGTTGCATTATTTGCTTCTGCTAATTCTTTAATCTGATCTGTTAACTCACTATCCACGTTAAAGTTAATATAGTCTCCTGCGAAGTTCAGTACCTGAGGTCGCTGATAATCCAATGGCAATTCAAGAGAAGTCAATTCACCTTTAAAAGTATTCAACCAATATTCTTCTTGCATTTTGAAGCTTTCTGAATTAAATAATTCATTCTGCCATACCGCGAAATCTTTATAATGTATTTTGAGCTCAGTTAGTTCTTCACCCATATACAATTGGTTAAATTCTTTAATAAAGATATCTAAGGAAACACCATCAGATATAATATGATGCATATCTATAACGAATAGATATCTATTTTCATACTCCTCATACTTAATCAAAGCTGCTCTCATTAATTGTGCTATAGTCAAATCAAAAGGTCTAACAAAATTCTGAACTACCTCTTTTGCTTCATTTTCTTTTGCAGTAAATTGAGTTAGCTCAAAATTAACCTCTGAATGAACTATTTGAACTGGCTGACCATTCTTAAAGTGGAAAGATGTACGCAAAGATTCATGTCTTTGAACTATATTTCTTAAAACATTTTCTAAACGTTCTATCTCCAGGTTTCCTTCCATGATCATAGCCATTGGCATATTGTAACCTATACCATCTTCAGCTAACTTGTACAAAGCATACATTCTTTTCTGTGCTGAAGATACTGGATACTGCCCGTCAGCGTACTCTACTGATTTAATCTCTGAGTATAGTTTCTTAGTAGCCTTTGATGTCAGATATATTGCAAGTTCTTTGATTGTTTGAGTTTCGAAAATTACCCGTAGCGGAAGTTCTACATCGAATTCTTTATTCACTTTAGTAGCTAGTGACATGGCTTTTATAGAATGTCCACCAAGTTCAAAGAAATTATCGATGATCCCTACCCTTTCTATACCTAAAATCTCAGACCATATCTCAGCTAATCTTTCTTCTGTTTCATTCTCAGGTGCTACGTATTCTGTCTCAACAGTTGAGCTTAGATCAGGTTCAGGAAGCGCTCTGCGATTCACTTTACCATTCGAAGTCAATGGTATCTTATCTAACTTGACAAAGTAAGCTGGTATCATATAGTCAGGTAAGCTACCTTGGAGATGTACTTTAAGTTCAGATACAGCTATTTCTTCATTTTCTACTATATATGCAACCAGATATTTGTTATCTAATACATCCTTCTGAACTACTACAACTACATCTGTAATTGCAGAATGCTGTCCTAAGCATTCCTCTATCTCACCTAACTCGATTCTAAATCCTCTTAGCTTAACCTGTTGGTCAATTCTACCAATAAATTCAATATTTCCATCAGCTAGCATCCTGACTAGGTCTCCAGTCTTATACAATCTTTTCTCTGGATTAAACGGATTTTTAATGAATTTAGCATCTGTTAACTCTTGATTATGTAAGTAACCCCTGGCTAATCCCTCACCTGAGATACATAATTCACCTGGCACTCCAATCGGCTGAAGCTGATTGTGCTTATCCAATACGTAAATTTCAGTATTGGCAAGTGGAGAACCAATTGATATCGTTTTAGCTTTACTATCTATTTGGTTAATAGGATAATAGGTTGCATAAACCGTACTCTCTGTTGGACCATAAACATGAATAATCCGATCTTTACCTAAATAATTCAGTGCTTTTTTAGCATGGTCTACTGATACTCTTTCACCACCAAAGAGAATCTTTCTGACACCAGCCAGATAATCAATTTTTGTCTCGACAAGTATGTTGAAGAGAGCAGTTGTAATAAAGAATATAGTAATATTCTTATCTTTAATCAGTTCTGCCAATCTATCAAGATTCATCGCCGTATCTTTATTTATCAATACTAACTCTGCGCCATTTAATAAAGCTCCATATATATCAAATACTGAACCATCAAAAGCATAATTAGATAATTGTAATACCTTGTCTTTATCAGTGATTTCAATATAGTTGGTATTTAAAACAACCCTGCTGACATTTACATGCATTGTCAGATTTCCTTTAGGTTTTCCTGTAGTACCAGAAGTATAAATCACATAGATTAAGTTGTCAGATCTATTGATCACTTCTAGATTCGAATCATCACCTACAAAATCAAATCTATCCATATCAATGACTGTTCCGTTAAAATCAACTTTATTAGCTATATGAGATTGTGTTAATAAAATCTTTGTACCACTATCTGTTAGCAAATAATTAATTCTGTCTGTCGGATATTCTGGGTCTATTGGCAGATAAGCCCCACCCGCTTTTAAGATACCAAGAATACCTATAATCGTTTTCGTTCCAATAGAGCGTTCAACCATTAAACCTACTATACAATCCGGGCCAACCCCCATCACACGTAACTTTCTTGCCAGCTGATTAGCCTTTGCATTTAATTCACGATAGGTCATAGTTTCATCTTCATAGATAAGTGCTATATTATTTGGATTATTTTTTACTTGTTCTTCAAATAGTTCATTGATCGTTTTTTCCTTCGGATAATCTGTTTTTGTATTATTAAAATCATACAACTGTTGATATTTCTCTTCTTCACTCTGCATAATGATATCCGAGAGAATAATCTTTGGCTCTTTAGTTATTTCCTCAAGTATTCTGACATAATATCTAGAAAATCTTTCAATAGTTTCTCTGGCAAATAGTATAGTACTATACTCTAAACTAAAGTTAATTTTACTATTTGACTCTGATCCTGCTAATGTTAGATCAAATTTTGCTGTATTATTCTCTACTTCATATGGTATAAATCTTAATTCATCAATTTCAAATGATGACCTATCTTCATTTTGAAGAGTAAACATCACATCAAATAATGGATTCCTACTTAAATCCCTATCCAATTTCAGTTTATCAACCAACATCTCAAATTGATAATCCTGATTCTCATATGCTTTTAATGCTCCTTCTTTTACCTCTTCTAAGAACTGAACAAAAGATTTATCAAAAGCAGGATAATTTCTCATTACTAATGTGTTGACAAACATACCAACTATGTTTTTCAAATCAGAATGAGATCTACCAGCTATTGGGGATCCAACAATAATATCTTCCTGACCTGAGTATTTTGCTAACAGTATATTGTAAGCTGCCAATAATACCATATTAAGAGTAGCACCATTATTATTAGCTAACTGGTTAAGTTTAACTGTAAGTTCTGTATCTATCTCAAATCGAATCCGATCTCCTTCAAAACTTCTCTTAGCAGGACGTTGATAATCTGTAGGCAGATCCAATACTGGAATTTCACTCTTATCTGCAAAGATATTTAACCAATATTCTTCCTGTTCTTTTATCTTTTTAGAGTGGAATAATTGATTTTGCCACTCAGCAAAGTTTTTATACTGAATTCTCAACTCAGGTAATTCATTTCCTGCATATAGGTTCTGAAGATCATTTATTAAAATATTCATTGAAACTCCATCTGAGATAATATGATGCATATCAAAGATCATTAAATACCTCTCATTGACTTTAGCAAAGCCAACTCTTAGTAATGGAGCCTGACTTAAATCAAAAGGTTTAACAAATTCAGATACGAGCGTGCGCATAACATCTTCCATCTCTGCTTGATTGCAATTCTTCTCTGCAATATAGGCGACATTAAACTCTACATTCTGATGAATTACTTGAATAGGTTCCTCTTCAACTACCATAAAAGATGTTCTTAAAGCTTCATGTCTTTGGATCAATTTCTGTAAAGCAAATTCAAAACGTTCTCTCTCAAAGTTACCTTCTATAACCAATGCCGCTGGCATATTATAGGTCGTATTTGCTCCCATCAACTGATCAACAACAAACAATCTCTTCTGCGCTGATGAAACTTGATAATGCGCACCATCACGCTCTTTTTCTTCAATTGGTTTAATCTCTGAATAAATACTCTTATCCGCTTCATTAATAAACTCAGTCAATTCTTTAATTGTTGGAGTCTTAAATACTTGACTTAGTGGAACTTCTACATTAAATTCTTTAAACATTTCTTGAGATAAACTCATTGCCTTTAAGGACTGTCCACCAAGATTATAGAAGTTATCAGTTATGCCGATATTCTCTCTTTTGAGTATCTCAGACCAGATTTGAACCAGTTTTTCTTCGCATTCATTGGTTGGTGCCAGATATACTGTTTCTATGTTATAATTTTCTCCTGGTATTGGAAGAGCTTTGCGATCTATCTTACCACTAGTTGTAAGATAAAACTCTTCTAAACCTATAAAGTAAGCAGGAATCATATAGTTTGGTAATTTAGTTGAAAGATATTGACGCAACTCAGATACTGCTAATTCTCCTGTAGCTGTATAATATGCACACAAATAACTATCTCCATCAACATCTTTATAATCAACTACAAGAACTTCATTAACTCTTTCATCTTTCTTTAACCAGTTCTCTATCTCACCTACTTCAATCCTGTAACCTCTTATTTTGACCTGATGATCTATTCGGCCTAAAAACTCTATACTTCCATCTGCTAACCATCTTGCTAAATCTCCTGTTCTATACAGCTTTTGATGCTCTGAATCACCATCAATAAGGTTCTGTACAAACTTTTCTTCAGTTAACTCTGCCCTGTTTAAATACCCTCTAGCAAGTCCTACACCTGATATGCATAATTCACCTGGTACGCCTATCGGAGCAAGTTGGCCATTTTGATCAAGAATATAAGCTTTAGTATTATAAATTGGTTTACCAATTGGAACAGAAGAATAGTGATCGATATCACCTTTACAGATAAAGGTTGTTGCACAGATAGTGCCTTCAGTCGGTCCATATGCATTAATATAATCAACACTATCTTTCCACTTATTTACAAGATCAAAGTTAGTTTTCGATCCAGCTGTAATCAGTTTACGTAGTGTAGTGACCTTTTTGGGGTCCAAATTCTTAAGATAGATTGGTGGTAATGTGACTACAGTTATACCATTTTCATTTAAGAACTTAGTAAATTCACTATAACTATTTATGGTATCCTGATCTATCATATACAATGTAGCTCCTGTTAAAAGTGCCATGTAAAATTCTGAAACTGATGCATCAAAAGAACATGATGCAAACTGTAAGACTCTATCTGTATCTTTAATCTCTAAACCTTTGTTGAAATATGTTACGAAATTGAGAATACCCTTATGCTCTAATAACACACCTTTTGGCATACCTGTAGAACCAGATGTATAGATCAAATAAGCTAAATCGTTCGGAGTATTAATATATTCTAAGTTAGAACTATTGTTGGCATAAATTCTCTCATCATCTAGAGCAATAACTTCTCCAGCGAATTGAATCTTATCTGCCATCTGACCTGCAATCAATAATGTTTTTGCATTACTATCTGTCAGCATATATTCAATTCTTTCTTCCGGATATTCAGAATCTATCGATAAATAAGCCCCTCCTGCCTTTAGAACACCGAGCATACCTATTACCATTTCTAATGACCGTTCCATCATAATTCCAACTACTTCATCAACTGTAACACCTTTTTGACATAAAAGGTACGCCAATTGATTTGACTTTTGGTTTAATTCTTCATAGGTCAGTTGTTTCTCTTCAAAGACTACAGCAACCTTATTTGGAGTACTTTCTACTTGTTTTTCAAATAATTGATGTATAGTACAATCTGCCGGATACTCGATAAGTGTATTATTAAATTCATTTAATAGTTTATCTTTTTCTTCAGTTGAAACAATCTCAATATTCTTAAGACTGATCTTTGGACTCTCTAATACATTTTGTAAAATACTTATATAATGTCCGGCCATTCTTTTAATTGTTGCTGCTTTAAATAAATCAGTTCGATATTCAAAGATAAGTTTTATATAATCATCCACTTCTGCAGCATTTACAGTCAGATCAAACTTAGAAATTTTATTTTCAAGTTTATATGGCTTAAACTTTAACCCTTTTAGTGACAGTTCAGAATCAAATTCATTTTGTAGTGCAAACATTGTATCAAATAATGCATTTCTACTTAAGTCCACCTCAAGATCAAGTATCTCTACTAACATCTCAAACTGATAGTCTTGATTTTCATACGCCTTTAATGCATTCTCCTTTACTTCTTCCAAAAACTCTACAAAAGATTTCTCACGTCCTGGTTTATTCCTCATCGCAAGAGTATTTACAAACATTCCGACGATATTTTCAAGATCAGCATGTGGCCTACCCGCTATCGGTGAACCCACAATGATATCATCTTGACCACTATATTTTGATAATAAGATATTGTAAGCTGCTAATAATATCATATAAAGAGTTACACCATTTTTAGTAGCAAAGTTATTTAACCTTGAAGTTAATTCTTTTTCAACTACAAAATCAATCTTATTTCCAGCATAACTCATTACTGCAGGTCTTATATAATCAGTAGGCATATTTAAACCAGGAACCTCTCCAGCAAAAACATTCAACCAGTATTCTTCCTGATTTTTAATTTTATCAGAATTGAACAATTCATTTTGCCATACTGAGAAATCTTTATATTGAATTCTTAGATATGGCAGTTCGTTTCCATCATAAAGATTTATCAAATCTTTCACAAAGATATCCATGGAAACTCCATCTGCGATAATATGATGGATATCTAAGATCAGTAAATGTTTATCTTTAATCCTACAAAGTCCTACTCTCAGTAAAGGAGCTTTTCGTAAATCAAATGGTCTTATAAATTTATCAATTACATCATCTATTATTTCTTTTACCTCTAACTTATCTGCATTTAATTCTAAGTTTTCAATTTTATATTCAACATCTTGATGAATCTTTTGAACTGGTTTTCCGTCAACCATTTCAAATGATGTTCTAAAAGACTCATGTCTTTTTATAAGTTTATTCAATGCATCTTCTAAGTGGCTAGCTGAAAGTTCACCTTCAATGGTCATAACAACTGGTATGTTATAACCCGTACCAATACCTTCAAACTGATTGAGAACATATAAGCGTTTTTGAGCTGATGAAACTGAATAGTATTCACTTTCCACTACTGCTGGTATTGCTAAGTATTCACTTTCTTCAGATGAACTGATATACTCTGCCAGTTTCTTAAGCGTTGGAGTCTTAAATACTTGCACAAGCGGTACTTCAGTCTCAAATTCTTTAAACATTTTTCCAACCAGAGTAGCAGCTTTTAACGAATGTCCTCCCAACTCAAAGAAGTTATCATTGATTCCAACTTTATCTACATTCAAAATTTCAGACCATATCTGTGCTAGCTTTTCTTCTACTTCATTCGTTGGAGCTACATAATCAACTCCAGTTATAATATTTCCATCTGGTTTTGGCAATGCTTTTCTATCAATTTTTCCATTAAGTGTCAATGGAAGTTTCTCCATACTGATAAAATAAGATGGAATCATATAATCAGGAAGTGTTTTAGATAAATAAGATCTTATATCAGCTACTGCAACCTCTCCGTCTGAAACTAGATATGCACACAAATATTTGTTTCCTTCGTCTTCTCTAGCAATTACCACTGCATCCTGAATTGCTTCATGACTTAATAAATGTGCTGTAATCTCATCTGGCTCAATTCTAAATCCTCTGATTTTAACCTGGTAGTCAATTCTACCCATAAATTCTATATTTCCATCTGACAGCCATCTTACCAGGTCACCTGTTCTGTACATTCGTTCTCCTTGTATTACTGGGTTTGCTACAAATTTATCTGCTGTCAATTCAGGTCTATTTAAATAACCTCTTGCTAGGCCATCTCCTCCTATACATAACTCACCAGGAACTCCAATTGACTGTAACCTATTAGATTTATTTAAGATATAAACTTGAGTATTGGATACTGGTTCACCTATAGGAATATTCTCTTCAAATCTTCGTTCGATTCTATAGAATGTCGTAAAGGTGGTACTTTCTGTTGGCCCATAACCATTGATTACTTCTAAATCTTTATATTTAGCTCTTACTCCATTAATATGCTTTGGTGATAGTGCATCCCCACCAACAATTAGCGTTTTAAGTTCTGAGAACATCTCTGGATTTTCATCAAAAAGCTGATTAAACAATGGCGCTGTCAACCAAATTGTAGTGATTTGATGCTGTTTTAAGTTCTTTTCAAAGCGTTCTGCTGCTAACAAATCTTCTCTATCGATCAGATACAGAGATGCTCCATTTAATAAAGTACCCCAGATTTCAAATGTAGAGGCATCAAATGCAAGTGAACCTGTTTGCATAATCCGATCAGTTGATTGAATCCTTAACATATTGGAGTTTTTGACAAGTCTATTTACATTTTGATGTTCGATCATAACCCCTTTAGGCTTCCCTGTTGATCCAGATGTGTAAATTATATAGATTAAATCATTTGGTTTATTTAAATCCTCTAGAGATGGTATATTGCCATCAAGATCCAAATTATTTAGATCAATTATTTCTCCTGAGAATTCAATATTTTGTTCGATATCTGTTCCTAACAATAACCACTCAGCTTTAGAATCGTTCAACATATATTCAACTCTATCATCTGGATAATCTACATTGATAGGTAAATACGCTCCTCCAGCTTTAACAATTCCCAGAACTCCAATAACCATCTCAGGAGTGCGTTCTGACATAATTCCTATTATTTTATCTGATCCGACACCTTTACTTCTTAAAAGATACGCTAATTGGTTTGATCTTTCATCTAATTCTTTGTATGTCAATTCTTGATCTTCATATACTAATGCAATCTTTTCAGGAGTTCTCTTCACCTGTTCTAAAAAGAGTTGTGAGATAGTTTTCTCTTTCGGATAATCTACGGTAGTCTGGTTAAAATCAATCAATATTTGTTCTCTTTCTTTAGCAGACAACATTTCGATATCAGCAAGCTGAAGCTCAGGCTTTTCTACAATAGTTTCAAGAATATTGTTAAAATGTCCAGCCAATCTTTTTATTGTACTTTCCTTAAATAGCTTAGTGCGATATTCAATTACATATTGAATAGTCTCCTCACTCTCAGCTAGACTTAAGGTCAAATCAAACTTTGATACTTTGCCAGTTGATTGATAAGGTACAAATTTAAGATCAGACAATGAAATTTCTTGCTTATCTGCATTTTGTAAGACAAACATTGTATCAAACAAAAGATTTCTTCCTAAATCTATAGGAATTAGGTTTTTATCATTGCTTAGTTTCTCCACCAACATTTCAAATTGGTAATCCTGATTCTCATATGTTGTTAATGTTCTCTCTTTTACATCTTTTAAAAATTCATTAAAGGATTTATCACTAACTGGATAGTTTCGCATCGCTAAAGTATTAACAAACATACCGATAACATCCTCAAGATCTGCATGTGGCCTTCCAGCTATTGGTGAACCAACTATTATATCTTCCTGACCACTGTATTTTGATAATAAGACATTATAAGCTGCTAATAGCACCATATAAAGTGTTACACCTTTTTCTTGTGCTAGCTGATTTAATTTTCTGGTTAAATCTTTACCTATTTCAAAGTTTATTTGATCTCCTTCATAACTCATTACTGCTGGTCTGGCATAATCTGTAGGCATATTAAATACTGGAACAGCATCAGCAAACATTCCTAACCAGTATTCTTCTTGTTTTTTAATAATCTCTGAATCTAATAAGCTATTTTGCCATACAGAAAAATCTTTGTATTGAATTATTAACTCAGATAATTGATTACCTGCATACAGATTTGCTACTTCTTTTATTACATTATTCCTTGATACTCTATCTGAAATAATATGATGCATATCAACGATTAGAACATCCGACGATTTTCCCTGTGGACTTAGAGTAGATGGTAAATCTGTTATTAATCCTACCCTCAATAATGGTGCTTTACTTAAATCAAATGGTCTGATAAATGATTTTATCTCTTCATCTAAACTCCAATTTCCATCTTTTAGTTTTTGAGAGTCAGGAACAATATGAGTTATTTCAAATTCAACATCACGATAAATAACTTGAGATATTTCTCCACCAATTACTTTAAACGCTGTTCTCAAAGATTCATGACGTTTAACTAATTCTTTGAAAGCTGTTTCTAAACGTTCAATATCAAGATTTCCTTCTACCCACATTACTGCAGGCACATTATACCCTGTTGAAATACCATCTAGCTGTTCTAAAACATATAGTCTTCTCTGAGCTGAAGATACTGGATAAATCCACTCATTAGCATCTAGATCATTTTCTAAAACTGGAATATCACTGTAGATACTTTCTTCTGCCTGACTAATATATTCTGCCAATTCCTTAATTGTTGGAGTTGTAAACACCTGACGCAATGGTAGCTCTACATTTAACTCTTTATAGACTTTTGAGATAAAATCTGTAGCCTTTAAGGAATGACCTCCTAACTCAAAGAAGTTATCATATACACTTATTTTCTCTATCTTCAATACTCTTTCCCAGATAGATACCAACTTCTCTTCAAGCTCATTAGTTGGGGCTACATATGTTTTTCCAGTATTAATACTGCTAAGTGGATTAGGTAAGGCTTTCCGATCTAATTTTCCATTTGGTGTTAAAGGTAACTCATCTAATTGTACAAAATACGCTGGTATCATATACTCAGGTAACCTTTTTGATAAATACTGTCTTAGTAAAGTTGTAGTTAGTTCTTCCTCTGCCACAAAATATGCTGCCAGATATTTATCATTGTTATCTTCACCAACAATAATCACTACTTCTTTAATGTTTTCATGAACTAATAATTGGTTTTCAATTTCACCAACTTCAACTCTAAATCCTCTTATCTTGATTTGGTGATCTATTCTTCCGATAAATTCTATCCTTCCATCAGCTAACCATCTTGCAAGGTCACCAGTTTTGTATAATCTTTTTCTTAAATCACCTTCAGCATATGGATTTTGGATGAACTTTTCTTTTGTCAATTCTAGTTTGTTTACATATCCCCTAGCTAAACCAACACCCGTAATACATAATTCACCATTGACCCCTACTGAAACAGGATTATTATTCTTATCTAAGATATAAACTGCAACATTGCTATTAGGTCTACCGATAACAGGTCTATTAATAAATTCAGCAAAATTATCCTCATCAATTAAGGTACTTACACATCCAATAGTAGCTTCTGTTGGACCATAGTGATTCATAAACTTTACAGTAGGATATATTGTGCGATATTTTATTAAATCATTGACCCTTATCTGTTCACCACCTAATACAATCATTCTAAGAGTATCTAAGATACTTCTATTATCAAACTTCGGACTATTTACAATCATATTAAATAATGATGGTGTTGCCTTAATGTAAGTAATTGAATTATAGGCTAAGTAATTTATTAATTCATTTGCATCTTTGTACAGATTTTCTGAAACTATGTGTAATTCAGCACCACAGACTAAACTTGTCCATAAAACTGTATAACCAAGGTCAAAAGCAAAAGATGTTAATAATACACTAGAGTCATCTTCTGTTATTTTAGCCTTTTTGCTAAACCAGTTTACATAGTTGACAAGTGAGTGTTGCTCAATTCCTACACCCTTAGGTCTTCCTGTAGAACCAGAAGTATAGATAATATACGCCAGACTATTTAAGTCACTCACGTCATCTAAATTTGTTAGATCATCTAAATATTCTATCTTATCCATATTTAGTATCTCAATAGAAGTTGGTAAATCTACTAACAATGATTCTTCGTGAATACAAGTGGTTAAAAGAATCTTTGTTTTAGAATCATTAAGCATATAAGAAATTCGGTCTGCTGGATATTCTGAATCAATTGGTAAATAAGCACCGCCAGCTTTTAATACTGCCAACATTCCAACAATCATATCCAATGATCTTTCAACAATGATACCTACCGAGCAATCTTTTATAACGCCCTTTAACCTCAAAACTCTCGCCAATTGATTTGCCCGTTCATTCAGTTCCTGATAAGTCAGATGCTGATCATTAAATGTAAGGGCGATTTTATCTGGAGTCTTGCTTACCTGTTCTTCAAATAATCTATGGACAGCTTTATTTTCTGGATACTCTACCATTGTATCGTTAAACTCAATTAACAATTGCTTTTGTTCTTCGTCTGAAAGCATTTGTATATCTGCTAATTTTACCATTGGATTCTCAACAATTTCACTAAGTATCTCTAGATAATGTCTTGATAATCTTTCAATTCTTTCTTTATTAAAGAGTTGAGTAGAATAACGAATATTTAGCTCTATTTTTTTAGAGTTTTCAAAGACATATAGGGTTAGATCAAACTTTGAAACATTGTTTTCAATATCATATGGTATAAAGTTCAAAGTATCTGTTGCTATAGTATTTTGCTCAGCATGATTTTGTAGTACAAACATTACATCAAAGAGTGCACTTCTGCTTAAATCCCGTTTAAGATCAAGTTTTTCAACTAACATCTCAAACTGATAATTCTGATTTTCGTAAGCTTTTAACGCTCTATCTTTTACATCAGCTAAAAACTTAGCAAATGATCTCTCACTTACAGGGAAGTTTCTCATTGCCAGAGTGTTAATAAACATGCCTATCATATTCTCTAAGTCTGCATGCGGTCTTCCTGCGATAGGTGAACCTACAATTATATCTTCCTGTCCACTGTATTTTGACAATAGGATATTATAGGCAGCCAATAATACCATATACATAGTGGCTCCTTGCTCTTGAGCTATACTATTTAGTTTTGCTGTCAACTCTTCTCCTATTTCAAAGTTTAATTTATCTCCTTCATAAGTCATTACTACAGGACGTGGTTTATCTGTTGACATATTCAGTACAGGTATTTCTCCTGCAAAGTTATCTAACCAATATTCCTCCTGCTCTTTTATGCGCTCTGAATTAAACAAATCATTTTGCCATGCTGAAAAATCTTTATATTGAATTCTTAACTCTGGTAAATCTTTTCCTTCATACACATTTACTAGTTCTTTCACTAAAATATTCATCGAAACACCATCTGAAATGATATGATGCATGTCAAATACCAATACTTGTTTATCTGATACTTTAATAAGTCCTACTCTTAATAATGGTGCTTTGCTTAAATCAAATGGTTTTATAAATTCTTTCATCAGCTCTTCAACCTGACCATCTGCATCTGTAAAATACTCGAGATTGAACTCTACAGTCTCATGAACACATTGCACTGGCTCTCCTTTAATAAGTTCAAAGGATGTTCTCAAACTTTCATGTTTATTGATCAATTCTCTAAATGCAAATTCCAGTCTTCCTTTATCAAGATCACCTTCTATAATCATCGCTCCTGGCATATTATAGCTTGTATTATTATCTTCAATCTGATTAAGAAGGAATAATCTCTTCTGAGCTGATGATAACGCATAATGCTCTGCGAAATCTACTGGCTTAATCTCTGAATATATACTCTCTTCAGCTGATTTGATTAACTCAGCAAGTCCTTTGATCGTTGGGGTTTTAAAGATCTGACCTAATGATATCTCTACATTCAAATCTTTAAATGCTTTTGAGACAACAGTCGTTGCCTTTAATGAATGACCACCCAACTCAAAAAAGTTATCATTAATACCTATCTTCTCTATTCTGAGTACCTCTGACCAGATTGCTGTCAATTTTTCTTCGATTTCATTTGTAGGTGCTACATATTCTGTTCCTACTCCTATGCTTCCATCTGGTTTTGGTAACGCTTTTCTATCTACCTTACCACTTGTTATCTTTGGCAACTCTTCTAACTTCACAAAATATGCTGGAATCATATAATCAGGTAATTCAATTGCCAGATTTTCTTTTATCTCAGATACCGATAAATCTTCTTTTGTAACTATATAGCCACATAAATATTTGTCCTGAGCTTCATCTGTTCTATCTACTACCACTGCTTCTTTGATTCTTTCATCTTTAAGTAATTGATTCTCTATCTCGCCTAACTCAATTCTAAATCCTCTGATTTTTACCTGATTATCTATCCGTCCTAAATATTCAATATTACCATCTGCTAACC